>NZ_JAJALG010000040.1:0-34646 GCF_020515205.1 Alteromonas sp. McT4-15 | reverse complement strand
CATAAAAAAATCCGATATCAGTTACCTGATACCGGATTTTGAAGCCTTGAAAAGATCGGTCAACCGATCATTAAATTCTTAACTGATCGGCATTAGCCCTGAGCTCGCTTTTTAGTTCTATATTGCTACTAGAAAATACTCAAATTAGTATTCCCACCAGCACTCTTGCCACCACTCTAAAAATTCTTCGAAGTCGATAAAGCCATCATCATTGCTGTCGATGAGCTTAAAGCCTTCTTGTACGTGGCTCGCTTTTGTCTTTGGTGAGATCACCGTAAGAAGTTCGATGAATTCAGGCAAATCGATTTGACCATTTCCATCGCGGTCAAAAAAGCTGAAGTCTTTCCTAATTTCTTCAATTTTAGATTCTGAAAGTTGAGTGCTCACTCGCGTTCCTTATTTCAACTGCAATAAACACGAGTGTAACGCCCTTCTAACTTACTGTCTATGCCTGATTTTCTTTTGCTTTTAGTGCACGTAAACGCTGAGCTTGCGCTTTCTCTTGACGTTTTTGTTCCATGGTTAAACGCGCTTCAGTACCCACGTGTTCTTGCTTACGTGCCTTAGCAAGTTGTACCTGCTTTTCACGCTCACGGAAACGCTCAAGTTGTTCGTCTGTATGAGTGCCATAACAGTGTGGGCAGCTTACGCCAGCTTCATACTTATCGCTTTCTTTGTCTTCTTCAGTAATGGGCAGACGGCAAGCATAGCACTGCTCATAGTGGCTTTTTTCTAAGTCGTGATTAACCGCAACGCGATTATCAAAAACAAAGCAGTCGCCTTCCCACATAGATTCTTCTTTTGGCACGTCTTCAAGATACTGAAGAATTCCACCTTCAAGGTGATAAACCTCTTCAAACCCCTGCTCTTTTAGATAGGCAGTAGATTTTTCACAGCGAATACCGCCTGTACAGAACATGGCAACTTTCTTATTTTTCGCTGGGTCTAGTTCTTTTGACACGTACTCAGGGAACTCTCTAAATGTTTCCGTTTTCGGGTCAATGGCGTTTTTGAATGTACCAATTTCAATTTCATAACCGTTACGTGTATCAATAACGGTAACGTCTGGATCGCTGATAAGCGCATTCCAATCTTTTGGCTTCACGTAGGTACCCACCGTTTTGCGCGGGTCGATACCTTCAACACCCATGGTTACGATTTCTTTTTTCAGTTTTACCTTAGTACGATAAAACGGCTGTTCATCGTGAAGTGATTCTTTAAAAGAAATAGGATTAATTCGAGTATCATTGTTTAAATACGCAAGTAGCGCATCAATACCTTCACGCGTGCCAGATACCGTGCCATTGATACCTTCATGAGCAAGTAACAACGTACCTTTAATACCGTTACTTTCCATCGCTTCTAGAAGCGGCTGACGCATTTCTTTGAAATTTTCAAGTGCAACGAATTTATACATCGCACATACAATATATTTTGACATGTTTTTAAACCTTTGCTGATTGGAGCGTAAGACCAGTGCAAAAATGCGGCGCGCAATATAGCAGATTAACAGTTACAAATCTACGTCAGTGCTGGTTTATGCCTTTTTGCAATTAGCATCAGTCAAAGTAATGATGGGTAGATGATATTTTATGCAACAACTTATGCAACAACAGATTCATCCCAGCGGCGGGACGTTAAGTTGTCATTAAACGCATGACTTTGTTCGACAACATCAAACAGCATCGTGTTATCTTCATCTATTGTACTAGAGTACGCTTTAGCTACTCGCTTTTGAGTACCATAGCTGCAGTTATCTATTACATCATCTGGTAGTCGCAATTTATTGTTGGTTTGCGCAAGTGGTTGAGGGTTCATAATGTGAAACAACCTTGCGGTTGCAATGTCTGTTTTCATTAATTCCGACAAAACAGACATGTTTTTCCAATCACTTGGCGTTGCCTCAAGTTTAACTTTTGGGTAGTGATTTAGGGCATCAAGCGTTGAATCGATACTACCGCGTTTATTGTCGTTAAGTGTATCGGCACTATTGATGTGAATGGGTTCTGCCAATGCGTGTTGTTGCATGGCTAAATAAAGTGAAAATAGAGCGCCTTGAGAAGTCGCCTTAGACAGAATACCGCTAGACTCCCAAAATAGACTTGGGTCTATTGATGGTGTGTTATTTGTCTTTAACTCTTCTGCTGACATTATATCTGGCGTTTATCACGTACAAATTTATACTTAGGTTGTCGGCAAGATAATGTTTTTCTTGAGCTTATTATTGCTCTCTATCGCGTAATAGATAATCATACTGCTATGAGCGATACCCATTCATGGATTGGAAATGCAATTTAGTAACAAACAAGTTTTGATTGTTGAAGATCAACGCCCATTCCTGCTGTTGTTGAAAGGGCTCATGCATTCTATGGGTGTATCCGATGTCGTTACAAAATCGTCTGCAGAACAAGCCGTTTCCCTATGTAAGAAGCATAAATTCGACATCATAGTTTGTGATCTTCACCTTGGTGCCGACAACAAGAATGGCTACGAACTTATAGAAGAACTTCGCACAAGACGACTGATTAACCCAACGTCCGTTTTTGTACTGATTAGTGCAGATAGCGCAAGACCTGTGGTTTTAGGTTCAATTGACAGACGCCCCGATGACTTTTTGATTAAACCTTTTTCTCAGGTTCAACTTAAGTCTCGCATCATAAGAGCCTGGCAAAAGCGTCAGTTTCTTAAAGAGGCTTATCGCCTAATAGAACAACAAGAATATAATGCAGCAATAGACCATATTGAAGAACTGCTAGCCTCTCCATCGCATTACAAAGGTCATTGTGAACAACTGCTTATCGAACTTTATTGGCAAATAAACGAACCATCTAAAGCGCTTGATGTGTTACAAGACTATATAAATGGAAAACCCGTTCTGTGGGCTCAGGTAGCACTAGGTAAAACGTATCTACAACTTGAGCAAAACGAGAAAGCTATTTCCATAGCAAAACGCATTATAAAGAAGAACCGCTTTAATGCAGATGCCCACGATATCATCGCTCAGGCAAATCAAGCGCTAAAGCAAGGCGAAGCTGCCATAGAAGCGATCAAAGAAGCCATAAAGTTATCGCCTTTCTCGCTTACGCGCCACTTTCAAGCCTGCAATATTGCGCGGGCCAATCAAGATTTGGTATTAGCAGCAAGTTCAAGCCAAGCGATTTGGGATTTATCAAAGCGCACAGTGTATCAAAATAGCCTTCATTGGTGCGGTATTATCCGCGCAATGCTAGATGTTGCAGAATTTTCCGACGATAAGAAACAGCGAAATAAGTACCAACAAGAAGCACTTCTCACTCTACAACGCGGTAAATTTGATGAACATTTACAACGTATAGACAGGGAATTCGATGTTGAGATATTCGGAAAAATTGTAAATGCAAGAGTCAGTGCAATTGATGGAAAACTCATTGATGCCAAACGACATTTATCAGATTCTCAAATAGCTCTTGAAAATAAATACCCTGAACTACCGACTGCGTTTATTCCAGATAGCATTAATGTAATGTACAAACTTGGCGAATATGATGACGCACTTGAACTGTCTAAGATGTTAGAAGGTAGACAAGACAAGCTAGATGCCAATAGTAGCTCTATGCTTAGCGAGCAAGAAAAGAAAGCGCAACAAAACCTCGCTAATTATCAACAGTTCAATAGAGAAGGTATTCAGCATTATCAGAAACAAGATTATGAAAGAGCCAAAGCATCGTTTGCTCTAGCCCAAGGCTATGCCCCTGTTAATACTGGCGTATCGCTAAACCTGCTGCAATGCTTACTGCAAATCGCCAAAACGCAAGACAAAGTCGAAATGAAAATCATCAACGAATGTAAACGCCTTTTTAAGCTGATTGATGATATGAATTTGAAGCCTCCCTACCAAGAAAAATACATTAATCTAAGAGAAGAGTTGTCTAAATATATTGGGTTTTAAGCGGTAATTGTTTTTTTTCAACTGTGATTTTTATTTGCTGGTTAAATTACTATTTTTAAATGTTCTTCAATCGCTGTATGTCCTTTTGAGGAGGTAAGCCAAATAGCCTGCTGTACTCACGACTGAATTGTGTAGAACTTTCATAGCCTACAGCAGAACTAGCTTGTGTTGCATCAAGCCCATTCATAAGCATCTGATCCCTCGCTTCTTGAAGACGAAGAGTTTTCTGATACTGCAATGGACTGGTTCCAGTTAGAGCCTTAAAATGTTGCCTGAATGCCGATGCACTCATGTGTGCTTTTTCAGCCAACTCATTCATGCCGATGCCCTGAGCAAAGTTCTGTTTTAACCACGTTACAGCTTTCAAAACATTCCCATTTGGTGAGCCTAGCGCCGCCAAATGGCGAAGATGCATACCATGAGGACTATCCAGTAGGCGCAGCACAATCTCTTTTTGAATGAGCGGCAATATGCCTGCTTTTATTGTTGATTGTTTCTCAAGAGTCAGCATTCGCTTCAATGCATCTAAAAGACCTTCATCGACGTCATATGATGTCAGTGCTTTAAATCGTATATCTTTAGGTGGTTTTGATAGTTTTAACTCCGCGCAAGTTTGCATAATAAGTGAGTAATCCATTTTCAATATCAATGCTATAAAAGGCGAGTGTCGAGAGGCGCTAGAAACATGTGAGACAACTGGAAGATCAAAAGTAGTCAACATTGCCTGCCCCGCTGTGCAGTGGGTAACTACATTATCTTGCAGAATTTCTTTGCCGCCTTGCAGTACAACTGCCAGGCTAAGTGTATAGATACAATGTAAGGGTTCCGTTGGGGCATTGCGTACATGTACGGTAAGACCTTGTATGCCCGATTCAAAGTCCCCTTCTTTTCTGGTGAACGATTCTAACAGTTGAAAAAGCTCATTGCTTGTAACCGATTTCTGCTCAGGATTCATTGAATTCTCTCTGATATTTTTGAACATACTAATACGCATTTCCTTTAAGGAAAACTAATCACTGTTCATCATACTTCTCTGCTTATAAGAGGCAACGAGTGCCTCCTATAAGCTAAAGATTAACCTAAGGTACGGGTGAAGAAAGGTGCTAGTACACTGATAGCACTCTCTATTTCTTCTTGACTATCGTACAAGTCCATGTGGTTTGCACCATCAACGATGTGCATTGTTTTGTCTGTTGATGCCGCACGCTCCATTAGGTCGTCACTCATCCATTTACTACCTGCATCAGAGCCAACAACGGTTAATAACGGCTGAGTAAGAAATGCTTCAGCTTTAAAGAAAGCATCGTAACTGATAAGTTGCGTTAAACTTCGGGCTGTACCGTAACCAGGCGCAGTGCAATAGGCCGCTCGGTCGGTGTGGTAATACTCCCAAGCCTGACGGAGCTCCTCGTTTGGCGCATCTTCCTCATTCAGCGGAGCCATTGGCATGGTGGCGGTATCATTACCACTTGCGTCTGACGTTCTTGAGTCAGAACCCGCCTGTAAATATGGCAATGCATCACTGTCTTTTACGTTGTTGTCCCAACCGTTTCTGAACATTTGGCCAATATTTACCATGCTAACTGTGCCGATGGCTTTTATACGCCTATCATTGATTGCTGCATTAGCGGTATAGCCCGCACCAGCACAAATGCCCATAGCGCCAATTCGGTTGTTATCCACATAAGGTAATGTCGTTAAATAATCAATCGCTGCACTCACGTCTTCGGTACGTACATGAGGGTTTTCTAGTTGACGCGGTATGCCTCCACTCTCACCTTGGTAAGAGGCATCATATGCAATTGCGATAAAGCCATTTTCAGCTATTTTTTCTGCATAAGTACCCGCAGTTTGCTCTTTTACACCACCACCTGGGTGTGAAACAACAACTGCTGGATAAGCCTGAGACTCATCAAAGTCTTTCGGAAAAAAGACCAGTCCAGACATCGTTATATCAAGACCATTTGTATTCGGGAAGTTGACTTTTTTCATGTTAAACGCTCCTTAACTAAAAACACCTGTTGATGCTGAACCGACTTATTGTTCCATCAGCATTTGCTACAGGATTAAGTTTAGTAAGTGAGCGATAAGAATGTTTGCCTAAAACAACGAACTGATTGCCTGAAATGTGATTTCGACGTTGTACCTTAAACCTTAACTTTTATGAAAGAGTACATAGAATTGACTAAACGAACAGTACAATCAGTACAAGCTTCTTGCCTATTCCACACTTTTAGTGTGTGTGAGTTCAAGGTACGGCTATAGGCAATATTCCTTACATTAAGGCCAGTTCATAACTAAAGGGTCTGAAAAATCTAGCTAATAAAGTTTACTCGAATTAATTCAACCCCACTACACTACCGCTGAAACTTATTCACGGTATCGATTAATTCGTCTAGTTCCTCAACTAGCTTTTCTTTTTGTTTCGCATTTAACGTCGTAAAGAGTTCAGCCATCATTGTTGCCGTTAGCTTAGTATTATGCGCGCTAGCTTGTTTAAACGCGTCACTGCGATACTGCTCTGGATTTTGCATGAGGGCTGTTAAATCATTTGCAAAGTTAGTATTTGTGCTTCTGGTTACAAAAATACGCCTTGCTGCATTTTGAATGTCTCTTTGGTATTTCAGCCACTCTTCTGAAGTTGAAA
This sequence comes from Alteromonas sp. McT4-15, assembly GCF_020515205.1. Lineage (NCBI taxonomy): Bacteria > Pseudomonadati > Pseudomonadota > Gammaproteobacteria > Alteromonadales > Alteromonadaceae > Alteromonas > Alteromonas sp. McT4-15. The sequence goes on along the minus strand of NZ_JAJALG010000040.1, from coordinate 28,071 downwards.
CAAACTGCTGCGCATAACTGGCTATTATCTGTTTTTGGGGTTGTGATAGCCCGCCAATTCGCTCTTCTACGCTTTCTTCCATGCGCTCTATGCGTGACTCAAGGCGCTTGGCAGCACTCTCCTCTAACTTCTCTTTACGCTCTTTTTCTTCTTCTTTGTTATCTTTTTCAAGTGCCGCAAACAACTGTACGACTTGATCATCACTTAACTCTTTTGCAAGTATTGCAAGTTGAGGACTAATTTCATCTCTCACTCTCTCCCAGTGAGCCTTAGCCATATCAAAGTTCGCGTAGATTGTGTCGTAATCCATCTCATTGTTAATCACTTGCGATTTAACTTGCTGTAGATGCGCTTTGTAGCGAGTTAACTCTGATTGCTTATGCCAACTAAGCCACTTCTGTAAATAGCTATCAAATTGCTCTTCTTGCTTATTATTCAGTTCAATATAGTCATCAAGATACCAGTACACCCACCAATCTAAATTATCATAGGCAAACTTTGAGCTACATGCAGACAATAGTGATACAAAAACAACGACAACAAACAAACGCATAACGCTTTTCCTTAAACGGTTGGTTATCCAACTGTGATGTGGGTCAACATTTAACCCCCTGTAATGAGTTAGCATGTAGACAACAAAATTTCCAAAAGTGCCAAAATAGTTTTATTTAGTAACACTTTACCTTAGTAGTGGCATGATCTACTTTACTACTACGTACTAACTTTAGATTACGAGCTACTTACGTCTTTTTAGAAGGATTTATTTGTGTCAAAACGTGTCGCGATACTCACTTCAGGTGGTGATGCACCCGGTATGAATGCTTGCTTGCGTGCTGCAATTATTAAGTGTAAATGTGAAGGTTACGAACTACTTGGATACAAACACGGCTACAATGGGTTACTTGAGCAAGAGTTTATCTCGCTTAGCTTTGACACAACCCACAACCTTATTCAACAAGGTGGCACCATTTTACACAGCGCTCGCTGTAAATCATTCAAGACTGACGCTGGTGCAAAGCAAGCTGCGAACAATCTAAGGAAGGCAAAAATAGACACCCTTGTTGTAATAGGTGGCGATGGTTCGTTTAAAGGCGCGGCGCACCTCAGCCAGTTTTGGGACGGACAAATTATTGGGATCCCAGGCACAATTGACAATGATATAGCAGGTACAGACGCCACTATTGGCTATTACACCGCTATCGATACCGCAATGAGTTCTATCGATAAAGTACGCGATACCGCAGATGCATTCGAACGGATATTTTTAGTGGAAGTTATGGGGCGACATGCGGGCTTTTTAGCGTTAAATGCAGCGATAGCCTCGGCTGCTGACTATGTCATTGTGCCAGAGTTTTTTAAAACCACAGATGATGAGCTTAATAAAATAGTAAAACAGATTAAAGCACGCCGCGAACAACAAGGCGCCTTAAGTTTTATTATTGTGGTTGCCGAAAACGTTTGGCCTGAAGGGCTTTTGGGGCTAAGCAATGCGCTTCACAATAAAGGAATTGATGATGTTAGGCCAGTGACCTTGGGGCACGTACAGCGCGGCGGCTCACCCGTTAGCCAAGATAGACTGCTAGCTACTACCCTCGGTGAGTTTGCTATTAGTTTAGTGGGAACTAATCACACCAACATTATGGTAGGGGAAGTTAACCAACGACCTGTCATTGTGCCATTAGAAGAAACATGGAAACACGCTAAGCCTTTAAACGACGCTCAAATTTGTGCAATGAAGTCATTAATGAACGAACGATATTAATCGAACATTTAATCGCAAGCACTCGTTAAGCGTTTAGCTGCCCGCTAGTGCTTGCGATTGACGACTATTACAACTTCCCTATCGAGCGCTATTTAAGTCCAGAAAGGCCATAGTAATTAAGGAGCTGCCTTAGCTCGATATCCTTTCCATCTAAGTGTTCTAATAGCAAAGCATGCTCAGCATATAGCGCGTCAATCTCTAATTGCAGTGCTCTATTGTCGTCCAATAACTGTCTACGTGCTTCTTGAGTTGTGGCATCAGACACAATAGCCGCTTCATTTTCTGCGATTTGTTGCTGTAATTCTTCTACTGTGTATTCGACATCATGTAGCGCTTGCTCTACAGCTTCTACTGCCAACTTCGCCGCGTAAATTTGCTCACCTTGACCAAAGGCAACAGCAAACGCTTCATAAGTGTCAGTTGCACAACCTTGGGGAAACTGACTACCATCGGCCGGCATACGCAGCGCCCTATCAGGTGTACAAAAGCTATCGGTCCCTCTGTTATGGCCCTGGCTATATTGGTTAAAATCAGGCGTTACACCATGTTTTGCACACGCCTTTCTGTGTTTTGAAAGATAATTTTCGGCGCGCCCTTTCGAGCCATCTTCAAAGCCTATTGAGTACCAGTCAGCCGTCATGCACTCGTCCTTATCAAGGGTAGCACACGACGATAACGCTAAAACGCCAAGCAATAAGCCCGATACCGCAGCCATATTTTTCATTAGCAATCTCCATTTATTATTATGTAGTCCATTACACTACTATTTTGAGTACAACGGCTTAGTCGTTTAAGTATAAAACAAAGAAATTTAGAGTACTATCAACCCATAAGACTTATTTTATGCCAAAAAAAAACGTACTTTTAAGAAGTACGCTTTTGATGTTTTCAGCTATAGATAACCGCTACATTTTCATTGCAGCTTTTACTTTATCTCTATGACTACGGCTAACTTTAAGCTCAGTATCGTTTTGTAATATAAGGTGATACTCACCGCTAATATGACTCACTAATTTCTTCACGAAGCGTATATTGGCAATGGCCGAGCGATGCACGCGCACAAAAAACTGCGGATTGAGCTCTTGTTCCAGCTCTTTCATTGTTTTGCGCATAATATGCATGCCATCAAGCGCATGAACACACATATAGTCACCTGCGGCATCAATCCATTGTATATCTTGTACGTTTACCCGTGTTACCTCAGAGCCATCCTTAATGGCTAATACATCTGGATATGGGTTAGTTTCAACTGGCTCGCCATTAGCTAACTTCCGAAGAATTTCCTCACAGTCGTCACCGGTTAATTCAGCCACCAAGCTGACCAGTTTTTGCGACTGTTCATCTTGATGCTGAGTAGAGAAATATTCACGTACTTTATCCAGTGCTGCGCCCAAACGCTCATCATCAGCGGGTTTTAGTAAGTAATCTAACGCATGTATATCAAATGCTTTAATTGCGTAGCTGTCATAAGCCGTGACAAAAACAATCATTGGAATAGGTTGTTTTAACTCACGTAACTTATGAATTACTTGGAATCCGTTGAGCCCAGGCATTTGAATATCCAAAAATACTAAGTCTGGCCTGTGTTGAGAAATACTGCTAACGGCTTCTAAACCATTTTGACATTCAGCAAGCACCTGTACATCGTCATGACGTTCCAATCTAGCGCGCAAACCTCTGCGTGCTAAAGGTTCATCATCCACTACAATGGTTTTTATTACTCGCTTTGTCATATTATACGTCCTTTACTTCGTATGGTATGCGTATTCTTACACGTACACCAGACGGCTGATTGTGTTCAATTGAAAATGCGAAATTACGGTGATACAACGACTGCAGGCGCTCTCTGATGTTGGCAAGACCCACACCATTTTCACGGCTAAGCTGTCCATCTTTAATATCGGCGCCTGGACCGTTGTCAGCAACATCCATTAGTAAGTCATTGCCGAAGGTACGCGCAGTAATCGAAATACGGCCGCCGTTCTCCATTTTTGAAATCGCGTGTTTTATCGCGTTCTCAATAATGGGTTGCAGTATCATGCTAGGAACTAATGCACCGTCACACTGCTCATCTATATCCCAGACCACTTCCAAACGATCGTCAAAGCGCACTTTCTCAATTTCTAAGTATAGTCTAAGCGCTTTAATTTCTTGACCCAATGGCACGCGTTTTATAGGGTCATTATCCAATGAATAACGCAAGAAGTCGCTTAAACGGGAAACCATCGCTTCGGCAGTATCATTTTCCTTAAGTAATACCAACGTAGATATCGCGTTGAGCGTATTGAACAGGAAGTGAGGATTCAGCTGATAACGAAGCATTTTAATATGCGCCTGATGTGCCATGGTGCTGGCTTTAAGCGCATTTTGCTTCTCTTTTTGAAGCATTTGGAAGTTCTTGATGCCAAAGTAAACACCACTCCAACACCCCACCATAATGAGTGAGTTGATAGTATTGGTAAAATACATGTACCACTCATCAGGGCGGTAGCCGTGTTTATAAATTTCCCAATAATTGATGTTCTTAACTACTGCCCAAAGTAAGGCAATTAAATAACATGAAATGATAACGATGATTATCATATTCAGTGGCGACTGCTTTCGCGCCCAGCGATAAACGTACCGCAACGGAATGGTTAGCAACCACCCTGCATATGCATTGAGTAATATGATAAAGACCCAAATAGGCCGAACGTCGTGAAGAAACGACCCGATATAATAAATGATCGCGAACCCTGCCCAGCCTGCACTGTGCAAAGTCCAAAACAAACGTTCATTACTTTCGATTACACGCTGAAAGCGACTCACAAAATTACCAATTTAGAAACTTATATGGATGATTATACGCAAGCAATGATATCGACATAGCGCCTTGGTCGTGCATGCTATGCGACTGGTCGCAGGTAAATGACAATATTTGTCATTTACCTGCGAGATATTACGAGGGCGTATTGACCTAGTAGCTAATATTTAGTCGCTTGAGCCAATGAACCCACCACCATGCAGGACCGACTAACAGAAACCGTAAATCCTCAAAAAATGACGGTTTTTTCCCTTCTATCTTATGACCGATGAATTGCAAAATCCACATTACAACAAACAAGGTTAAACAGAACTTCCACACTGAAATGTTTAGCCACACTAATAAGTTAACACCGCCAAAACAGGCAATAGTTAATAGGGTCATAGCAGCGCCAATAGGACCAGATAATGAGAAGTAATAATACAATACAGGTACTGCGAGAATGTGTGCCCATGTCACTGAAAACTGTGCAATAAAATCAGGTACCGGCACGCTCCACAAAAGTCCTAATGTAACGAAATAAATGCTTGGTACCGCGATAGCATGAATGAGTACATTTGTTTTATTTTGATGGCTTTCACCGTATTGCAGCAGTAGTCGTTCTATACTTCTCATAAATCACTCCCCATTTCTGTCTGTTTTTATTTTAAGTTACAGGGTGCTCGTGAATTAACACGAAACAAAAAAGCAAATTCATCTGTGCTTAGCTTATTAACGTATGCCGTGAAAGTAACGTGTTCACTAGTTTTTCGTCACAATCAAAAGCAAGACCGTAGTACACGATATCTTTCTCAAGCTTATGATTTTTTACCTTAGCTTGTAGCGACACTTCTTCTGAGTCTAGTGCATAGTTAAGAAAAACCTTTGACTCATCTATCATGATTTCCCAGTTTGGCTTTACCTGAAGTGCGACTTTACAACCTTTAGGTGATATATCGACTATTATGCCCGACACAGTTTCATCATCAGGGTAAACCTCTGACTTTAACGATACGGAAATACCCAACTGCACCCTTTTCGCTGAGCGAAGGCCAATGCTTTCAATACGGCGAGGAAACGTCGTCACCAGCAGACCAGACGGCTTAGACATCAGTTTTAGTACTTTTACGCGAAACGCGATCACCTGCCCGGTGTCACCTTCTAATATAGAGCGCACAACTACTTCATTACCAACAGTTAGCGCATCTCGAACAGTGATCCACTTCGCAGAATTAGGAATGTGAAACAACAAACATTCGTCCACTAGCATGCCAACGTACTCTGTTTTTACTCGTTTTGGTGCAGCTGGCATGGCTATCTGCAAGTCAACTACATCACCCGGGTCAAGGGTTTTAAGGGATGCTAGACCTTCAGAACTTATCAGTTTACTTTGCATCTGCTCAGGCATTTTATGACTATTTTTCTTACGTTTATACGATATAACACCAATGTAACCTGTTTTACGGTGAGTGACAAAATGTTCATAGACCTAGGTTGATGTGCATCATGGTTAATTGATTTAAGACCGCGCTAATACATTGTATAGTATGGGTATTCAGTATTATCCACACGTAAAGGTTGTTTTATGGCCTCTTCAACATTGCATTACGCCCTTTCGCTTTCAAATTGGCGTGCCAATGAGTTTTCTGTAACGTTATGCATTCCTGAGCATGACCACGAATTCATTACACTTTCCCTGCCTAGTTGGATACCAGGTAGTTATATGGTCCGTGATTTTGCAAAAAGCGTAGTAACAATTAATGCGACAAATGCAGAGACGGCTCTCACTATAGATAAACAGGATAAGCAGACATGGCGAGTCCACACGCAAGGTAAGCCTTGCCAAATTTCCTACGTGATTCACGCAAATGACTTATCTATTCGTTCTGCGTTTATTAATGATGAATACGCATTCATAAATGGCACTAGTGCCTTTTTAAGTGTTGATGAATTACCTAATGCTCCATGCACTTTAGAGGTAATCGTGCCCCAGTGCGATGATCACCTTGCAAACTGGAAAGCCTACACATCAATGCCGGTAAACGGTGCAACAAGCTCAGATGATGTCGCAACAACATGGTATTTTTGTGCTGAGAATTACTTAGAGTTTATAGACCATCCCATCTATATTGGCGAAGCAGACACCTATACCTTCACGGTTGACGGTGTGAACTTTACCTTATTGTTTTCTGGCCATAATAATATTGATTACGCGCGGATAGCTTGTGATCTCACGCCTATTTGTCGCCACCATCTTAATTTATTTGGTGAGCCACACCCCATAAAAGATTATTTGTTTATGACTTTGCTGGCAGATAATGGCTTTGGCGGACTTGAGCACAAATATTCTACAGCACTCCTTTATCCTCGTTTTGATTTACCTTTGATAGGCGAAAGTGAAACAAAAACGGATGGTTACATTACCTTTTTGAGCCTTTGCAGCCATGAATTTTTTCATACTTGGCATGTAAAGCGAATAAAACCAGAAGTCATGGTTACACCGGATTTATCGTGTGAAACCTATACTAATCAATTATGGATATACGAAGGTTTTACCAGCTTTTACGACGATGTAACGCTTGCACGAACTGGTGTGATCAGCGAACAAAAATACCTCGACATTGTGGCTCAAAATGTCAGTCGCTTATTACAAAACGAAGGTAGACATAAGCAAAGTGCTGCAGAAAGTAGCTTTGACGCATGGACCAAGTTTTATAAACAAGATGCCAGTGCACCCAACAATATTGTAAGTTACTACACAAAAGGTGGCATTATCGCCCTTGGTTTAGACTTACTCCTTCGAAGTGAAAGTAACGGCGCATATAACATCGACAGCCTGATGAAACTGCTGTGGGAACACTACGGAAAAGGTGAAATTGGTACACCTGACGATGTAATACAAAAACTGTGTAAAACACATTTTGGTATAGATGTAAGTCACTATTTAGACGCGGTTGTTTACGGTACACAAGATGTGGCCTTACATGAAATTGTCACTCGAATGGGCGTGGAATATAAAACGCGAGCGCGGGTTTCTGGTGATGATAAAGGTGGATTAGCAACACAAAAACCAATTCACCATCAATTAGGTGCCACACTAAAAGCTGAACAACTTGGTTTATCGGTAATGCAAGTCTTCGAAGGCCTAGCCGCACAGCAGGCCGGTATCTTGGTAAATGATATTATCATTGCGGTTAACCAACATGTGGTAAACGCACAGAAGTTACAGAGAATTCTCGATACCACTAAAGATGATTGCGTGAATGTGACTGTAATACGCGACGGTAGATTATTAACACTAGACTTGCCAATTATACCTGCGCGTCAAGAAATGGCATATTTTGAAATTGTCGATAGTGAAAAGTTGGCACACTGGCTAGCTGTTAACAAGTTATCATCTGGCTTTTGAAAAGGTATAAAAAAAGGGGCGTACATTTAGCCCCTTTCTTTTACGTTTTTCGCGATTTATTACGTAATTTTGCCAATTAGTGAAACGCCTTCTAGAACACAGCGCCCCGTGTTGTGCTAGTTATCAGACGATTCTGGCGAACCTGTAACAACAGTTTGAGGGTCTAAGCGCACTTTGCCTAAGTTAATACGCCAATCTAAGTGCGGCCCAGTTGAACGGCCAGTTGAACCAATGGTTCCAATTTGTTCGCCCTGTTTAACCTTATCACCAACGCTTACGGTGATAGTGTCAAGATGAAGAAAGGTAGAAAACACCGTCATCCCATGATCTAAAATTAAGGTATTACCAGAGTAATAAAGATCATCAGCTAACGTCACAATACCATCAACGGGTGCATATACCGGTGTGCCGGTAGGCCCCGCAATATCAACGCCATAATGCGGCCATTTAGGAACGCCATTTAGTATTCGTTGACTGCCATAAACACCAGAGATAGGACCCGTTGCAGGCCATTCAAAACGCGTAAACAATGCATCAATGTCAGTATTAGAACTGCGGGCGTTAGCGACATTAATGTTGTCACGTTTAATGCGAGCGGTGACCTCAGCGGGCGGTGTCACCATTTTTTGTTCAAGACCATCAATACGTTGAATATTATATTCACGCTTTTGTAGTGTAAGTGTTCGTGTTACTGCCTCGCCAGTGGGTAATTCAACGCGTAATTGCTGCGACAAGGGGGCTTCACGCTTAAAGCCAATAGCAAACTTTCCAGCGCGGTTAGTTTCCACCTTTGCATCATTTAGAAATACCGTGGCACCAACGGGAACCTGGCCGCGTACAAGTGCTCCCTGTGTTAGTTTACCATTGAGTACCAGTACGTCTTCTTCAGAACTTTCTGTAGAGTCACTGGCAAATGCTGCTGGTATACCTACTGTAATTGCTGCAAAAGAACCTAAACCTAATGTGATTACCGCTGCACTTAACACATTTACAAGATTACGCTTAGCCAAGTTCAACATTATTTTGTCCTTACACTATCCGTTGCTACCGTTTAGCCTTTAACTGTCGCGCCTTTTCCTACACCTTCATAAGCGATAACTTGGCAGATACCATCAGGTGTGCGCTTTTTTTGCTCTTGCAACAGGTACTGAGCAAGACATTCTACCGTTGAATCAGTGTCAATCACTTCACAATCAGCTTTTGGCATAAGTAACTCAAAATAGCCTTGTGACGACTCATAGGCAAAGCAATAATAATCAGAAGGCGATGCAACTGTCCCTTGAAGCTGGCGCTTTTGATAGTCAATTTCATCTTCGCGCGTAGCTATGTAGATATCTTCCCACCGCTTTGCCCAGTATGCTTGGCTTTCCATGCACGGCTTACCATCGATAATAATATCAATTTTAGAACGGTGGCCGTGTGCGATGCGCTGGCAATTACCATCGTGCTTTTTAAGCCCGTGGGTATAATGGTAGAACGGCGTATTAATGACTTCCGCACGCAAATTCAACGTAATGTTGTCTACGTTTTCAGGTAAGTGTGTGGCAAGTACTTCTTTTAGATACACGCCAACCGATTCCATGTCTATGACATCGCTATACACAAAAGCGTACGCCTCAGCCGGACAATGCAGCATAATGCTGCGCGCGTCTTCACAAGTAAATCTAACTTCAACTTGCTCGCTTACGTCATCGTGAATGACTTCTGCTCCACTGTATTCAGCAGGTACGAGAAGTTTGTGATCAACATATTCGTCTATTAACCGCTTTAGGTTTTTTTTGACGTGACCAAAGTCCTGAACCATGCTCTCTTCGTTGAGCTCACCGTCCAACACCACATCGACAATCCAGCTTTCACCTACCATGCCGCGCTTGGGGCACAGATAAGAGAAATCCATTACTGTCAGATCATTAACAAATAATTGCATAACACCCTTGGAACGAGTTTATATTCTGTTACTAGTATACTTTTTTTATTCACTGCGCGCAGTGATTAGTCCATAGAAGATTGACGATTCAACTGATCTTTTAAATTTGGCGGAATACCACGTATGGTTAAGGTATCCGTTGACGGATCGTAAAATACGCGTTCACCCATCAATTTTCGTTCAAAACTAATTGAAACACCGCCACCTTGCCCAGTAAATTTAGCTAATTGCTTAAGGGCCGCTGGATCTGGTTGAATCTCTTTTTCAAGCGGTACCTCTAATGACTGCGTAAATGAAGAGAAGTTCGCGCTGGTATCTTCATTACTGGGTAAACGATTGGCTAATTCATCAACAGAGAGGCTCTCGCCAGCATCAATTTTTTCTTTGAAGTAGGTTTTTACTTCTTCGCGATGCTGATGTTGCTCTTGAGGATCTAATGACTCACTGGCTAAATAAGCGTCTACCGTTGAAATAAGCTGTTTATTTTGCTGCTTAACATCAACTAACTCTTCGCAGCCCACAAACTGCATAAAGAAATCAGACACTTTTCTACCCATACGCCCCTTTATAAAGCTGACGTAGCGCTGTTGTTCTGGTTGAATTTCCCACTGCGTTAAATCAAAGCGTACCGCCAATTGCATTTTCGCTAGGTCCAAGTGCTCTCTTGCAGACAAGTCTAATGAATTGGTCACCTCAACGTGAGAACGTGTGTTAAGCAGTGTAATCATCAGATATTGTGTGGCTAAGTACTCGTACTGACAGAAAATGAGAAAGCCGGTTTCGACTGTCCCTGTATCCGCCAACGTTTTTACAAGGCGCTTGGTTGCCTCGACTGAAAATCCATGAAAAGCGTCTTCGACATTATCGCCCGCCGCTTTGTGGATATCCATGTATTGCTTTAACGCAACAGCAAACTCAGATACATCCTGAGTGCTTTCTTGGGTCGTTTTTTCACCGTCGTCGTTTTCAACTTCGGTGGCACGCGTCACTTCAGTTATAAAATGACCTACCCCTTTACCTGGCTTTGTATTAAAGCTGTGATTAATTTGGTGAGCAAGAAGCTCAATTTCAGGCGTAACGGCCAAGCATTTTTCGCGAGGAATAGCCTCTATTTTCTCTTCTTTGTTAACGATTAAACGATGAACAACGAAGTGATGAATCAGTGCACTCATAGATTATCGGGTGTCCTGTTGCTTAAAAAGTGTCAGAAATATCCAAAGATTTGCGGGATTTTAGAATGAATGATTGTACTCACTCAAACAACGATTATAATCATTTTACGAGTAAAACCATTCTTTTTATCAAAGAAATCATAAAAAAGAGGCGTAGCAATGCCCCAAACCAGCCGTTACAGCAACGACGAATTCGAAGCGCTAATGAACAAAGTTATTTTAACACTTGAAGAAGGTGGTGCAAATCGCGACCTTTCACTTATGGTGTTAGGTAATGTCATTACCCATATATTGAATACGCAAGTAAGCCCAGAGAACCGCGAGGCAATGGCCACACAGTTTGCCGATGTTTTGAAAAAAAGCGTCAAGAGCAACTAGGGGTTTCGCATGATACTTGCCGAATCACCTCGTCGCCAGCGTGTGACCAAACTCGTCAATTGGGGCCATTGGTTTGCTTTAGCCAATATCATAATTGCCATTGTGATAGCGTCAATTTTCGTCTTCTCGTCGCCTATGCCTGGTACGGGTGTCGGCACCCTTTACCTTTTAGCTAACTGGTTCGGTCATATCGGCTTTATGACCTTCTTTGGCTTTGTTATTTTTATATTGCCTTTGTGCTATTTAGTCAGTAACCAAAGAGTCATAAAAGCAAGTGCCTCCATTATCGCTGCAGTAGGATTAGCATTGTTGGCGTTCGATGCCCTGTTGTTCAATCGCACAGGTTTTCACATCAGCTTTTATGCCGCTGACTTGCTTAAAAACCAAGCGCAATCCCAAATTGCAATGGAGAACTGGCAACAGTGGGCGTTTTTGTTCTTGCTATTCATAGTGTGGTTAGGTTTTCAGCTTGTGCTTGCCAATGCAATATGGAAGCGAGTAGAACGATTTTCACGCTATAAAATCGGCATACCGGTCACAACGTTCTTTGTAAGTTGTTTTGTAACCAGTCATGCTATTCATGTATGGGCAGATGCTAAGTTGTACCAGCCTATCATTAAACAAGACAACATGTTTCCATTGTCTTACCCTGCTACAGCAAAAACCACGATGTCTCGTTATGGGTTATTAGACTTAGCCGCCTACGAAGAGCGTAAGCAGCTTCAATTCAACCCAGACATTCACAGCATTACCTACCCTGCGGAACCTGTGTACTGTTCTATAGAAACCAGTAAGAATCTTACTGTGGTTGTGCAAACCGATAGTAGTCCATTACCCGAATTTGCAGATACGTCATTAAATGTTATTGGTGACTATTATTCAACGGCAAGTAGTATTGAGGGGCTGATTACGACCACGTTGTTCGGTGTACCTGAAATATACCAAGACGCGTTGTCTCAAAAACGCCCTGTTCTTTTAGCGTTGCCGCTTGGCTCAGGCATGCCTGTTTCTATTCACAGTGAAGTTGCATTGCCGCTTCCTCAACTGTCAGGCTATATACAACCGCTTACTAATAATCATCAGGGTTTACATATTGCATTTCTTAATGGCGATGACATCAATCGCTATGCGTCAGATGCACTATCTCGAGGGCACGACGTTATTGTAGCAACTGGGTTTTCAAGTGAATTTGGTAAAGGGCACCTTTTAAGTAATTTACCCTTAAAAGCGTCGCTTGCGAGCACTGAGGATTTAGCGCCAACAATTCTCAATGCCCTAGGTTGCTCAGCGCCATCAACGTATTATTCAACTGGCCAAAATTTACTGTCACCTTCTCGTTCATGGCTGGTTAGTACATCTGGTGAGCGTATTGTTGTGTTCCACGACAACAAGCGCACTGATGTATTAAGTAACGGTAGTTATGAGATAAGCGATATGAGAACTGGCAAGAGAAGTAATGACGCATTAAATGTAGATTTACTCTCTCAAGCTATAAAACACCTATCTCGCTTTTCAAAACAGAACTAAAAAAAAGGCGCCAACACCGGCGCCTTTTTTATTATCAATTTACGTTACGCGTAACGCGAGATGACTTTCACCTTCCTTCTTCTATATCACGTATTTCAGCAAGTGTAGCCACTTGATTTACACTATGCTTTTCATCAAGTTCTTTTAACATTTCTTGAGTAATCGAGCCATTAGTTAGGTAAAAGCTGCGGCGCACACCTGCTGCATCTGCCGCCACAATGTCGCGCCAACTATCACCAATCATTACGCTACGTGCCACGTCAATATTTAGCTCTTGCTGTGCCTTAATCAACATTCCTGGAGCTGGCTTTCTACAATCACACGGTCTGGCAAATTGAGCTACACTTCCCTGTTCGTGGTGTGGGCAATGATATACGCGCACTTGGTGTATACCATGTTCGTTAAAATCTTGCTGCACACGCTCCATAAGCAAACAGAAATCTGATTCAGTGTAATAGCCCCGCGCTATACCACTTTGATTAGTGACAATAACAGGGACAAACCCGCTGTCTTGGTAGCGACGGATTAATGTGAAAATGCCATCTATGTATTGAAAATCTGCATAGTGTCCTACATAGCCGTGATCGACATTAATTACACCGTCACGGTCTAAAAAAAGGGCTTTATTCATTCTGCTTTCTGCCACAGTTGAATATGAAAATCAGCAGTCACTACACTCAATAACTCTACAATCTCGTCAATCCGTCCCTGAGGTAATTTCCAATAGAAAGGGGTCATTTTGATTAGTGCTAGCGCGTGCGCTTTCGATGTAAGAGTGATAGGAAAAGTTAATCTCTCAGACAATACAGCGCGTAAGCCCTCCCTTTGCGTATCTTTTGATTCGTGCTTTTTTGGGTTATCGTAAATTTGTGACTTTATTTCATACAAATGATCAGCACTAGGGTCGACCGTAAGTAATAAACCATCAGATTTTAGTGCACGTACATATTCGCTGTTGCTTCCCGGAGCAAACACTTGGATCATGACATCTTGTGATGCATCCTCAAGCGGCAAATCAAAACTACTTGCTACAACAAATTGATGTGTCTTGAAGGCCTTTGAAGCTATCTCCACCGCAATTTTCGAAATATCACTACCCGCTCCACTACAGTTATAGCCTAACTGCTTTAGGCCGTTGACCACGGCATCAAGATAGCTTCCCTCGCCACATCCAGAATCGTAAACCGCAACAAGAGAAGCGGTATCATTTGAAGGTATTAGGTGCTGTGCTAGGCGTTGAACAAGCCTATCTTTAAGTGGTTTGTAGGCATTGAGTTCATGAAACTCACGGCGGGCTTTTACCATCGCTTTATCGTCACCAGGCACTTTCGACTTTTTGAACTGCACTGGTAGTAAGTTAACGTACCCGGATTTGGCCTTATCAAAACTGTGATTGTTTTCACATTTTATGGCCTTGCTATGCAAAGAGATAGCCGATTTACACAGTGGGCATAGCCACATAACAATGTCGTCTTTGGTTACCAAAATTTAAGTGTGAGTCTACCAAAAACAAAGCCCTAGTGACAGCTAGGGCTTTAGTCCTTATCTCTTAGATAAAGATAATTGTTCAGCGGTTAAATGTTGTTATAGTGCTTTTAACGGATGAGCGTCTTCTGTCCAAGGTGAAGTAAAAAAGTGCTCAATGACTTCTTTTGGTACATCGCTCACCAATGGGTATTTCCACTTTGGTTTCATGTCTTTATCAATTAACAAAGCACGCACACCCTCTTGGAATTCACCGCTTTCACCACAGCGACATGACATATCCGCTTCCATTTTAAAGCATTCAGCCAAACTCATAGACGCACCGCGCTCGCACTGTTCAAATACCAAATGCATGGTTATAGGCGAGCCTTTAGCCAACGTCGCCTGTGCTCTGGATAACCATTTGTCACCTTGCATATCGGCACCCCATATTGCGCTAACAACATCTTCAACATTATCGAAGCGACACAAATCGTCAATAAGCGACATATTAGGCTCAACATTGCCTTCTATTACACTCTCAGGTTTTTCAAGATTGTTGAGCAGCATTGATACATCGTCAGACAACGCTTGACAATCAGCCCAACTATGCGAAATCAAAGCATGGAGCATAGCTTGCTTTTGATTGCTAGCAACACAGTGGTCAGCTAACCCGACATAACACGCATCACTGGCATTCATTTGCCCGCCAGTTAGCCCAAGAAACACCCCTGACTTTCCGGGTAATCGTGGCAAAAAATAGCTACCGCCCACATCGGGGTACAGACCAATAGTTATTTCTGGCATTGCTAAACGCGACGTTTCAGTAACAACTCGATGACTGGCACCGCAAAGCAGTCCCATACCGCCACCCATTACAATGCCACTGCCCCATACCACAATAGGCTTATCGTAGTTGTGAATGGTGTAGTCTAGGGTGTATTCAGTCTTAAAAAAGTCTTCAAGAAATGCTGGGATTTCTCCGTGACTTTCCACCATGGCATTGTACATCGACACAATATCGCCACCTGCACAAAATGCTTTTTCACCCGCAGCATCTACCACTACAGCGACAATATCGCTTCGACTCTGCCATGCTTGGAGCGCGTCCAGCATGCTCTTTGCCATCTCTAAATCAAGCGCGTTTAGCGCTTTTTCTTTGTTTAATGTTAGTCTTCCAATGGCATATGCTTGGCAAGCGGTCTTTAACTCATCGACAATGACGACTGGCTCCATTTGGCTCATAGTTGCTCCTTGATTACAGTACGTTGCGCTCGTCCGCTAATAATCGTCGACCAATGATGACACGCATTATTTCATTAGTGCCTTCAAGAATTTGGTGAACGCGCACGTCTCTGAAGTGACGCTCTAACGGATATTCCTTTATGTAACCATATCCACCGTGAAGTTGTAAGGCATCATTACACACATTAAAGCCTACATCGGTAGCAAAACGTTTCGCCATGGCACAATACGTTGTTTTATCAGCATCATTGTTATCAAGTTTACACGCAGCCATGCGTACCATTTGACGTGCTGCTACCAATTCTGTCGCCATGTCTGCCAACTTAAATTGCAATGCCTGAAAGCCCGCAATTGGCTTACCAAATTGTTCGCGTTCTGTCATATAGGTTCGCGCAGTATTAAGGGCTTGCTGTGCAGTACCGACAGAACAAGTAGCAATATTGATACGCCCTCCGTCAAGACCTTGCATGGCCATTTTAAAGCCTTGTCCTTCCTCACCTAAACGCCAGCTTTCTTCAACTTGAACATTGTCGAAAGTGATCATACGAGTAGGTTGCGCATTCCACCCCATTTTCTCTTCGGCTTTACCATATTCGATACCATCTAGATTAGCCGGAACAGCAAATGCTGACACACCACTAGGGCCATCACCACCTGTTCGTGCCATCACGACAAGTACGTCGGTACTACCCGCACCAGAGATAAATACTTTTGAACCGTTTAGCACATAGCCTTTATCGTTTTTTATCGCCTTAGTTTTTAACGACGCGGCATCAGAACCCGCACCAGGCTCGGTTAGACAATATGAAGCAAGCTTGTCACCTGTTACTAACTGATCGCACCACATCGCCTTACAGGATTCACTTCCCCAAGTAGCAATCATCCAAGTTGCCATATTATGTATGGTCAGCATCGCAGTGGTAGTGGTACACCCCATTGATAGCTGTTCAAAAATAATTGATGAGTCTAAACGTGATAGTCCAAGACCGCCCGCCTCTTCTGGCGCATATAACCCACAAAAGCCGAGTTCACCCGCTTTCTTAATTGCTTCTACTGGAAAATGGTGTTCGCGATCCCACATTGCTGCGTTTGGCGCAAGTTCTTGCTGCGCGAACTGTCTAGCGGTTTCTTCAAATGCTAATTGATCGTCGGTTAACTCAAAGTTCATAAAGCTTACCTATAGTCTGTTGTATCAATGTAATTGTTAACACATTACCCAATAGTTACCCCTTACGTAAACGTAAAGGCACAATTTTGTTAAAAACAAGTGTTGAATAACGTAAATATTTTGTGACGTATTGGCGCTCGCAGTGTTTTTAGCGGTGTCGCTTTGCGGTTTGATGCCAAAGGTATTTTAAAATTTCATCAGTTATCACTTTGAATAGTGAAACTCTACAACGCGACTGGTAAGCTTATAATACTCCCAATAGACGGCTGTGATATTTTGGAATTTAGAATTGCCATTGTCGAAGACAACGCAACTGCGCGCACTGCCTTGCGTGGCCATCTTATGTCTATTGCCAATTTATCGGTAAGCAGTTTCGCTTCAGGATATGAACTCAAGTCAGCGCTCAAAAAGCAAAATTTTGAGTTATTGCTTATGGACTTCCATCTCGGAGCGGGAAAAAGCGGTGTCGAGTGGATCCACACCTTGCGTGAATCTGGTTATATAAAACCCAGTACTGGGATCATTTTTCTTACGTCTGATGGCGCACCACAGACCATTGGTCGTATTATGGATATTCAGCCTGATGTGCTCCTTATTAAACCTTACACTATCGCTTCGCTTTCACGGCAAATTAAGCAGTATCTCCAATACAGAGACTACGTTAAGAATGTGTTGCACGCACTCGACAACAAAGAGACTGAACGTGCCATCAGTATTATTCATGGAAAAATAAAAGAAGGGGTGCCTACCCGCCTCATAGCAGATATTAGGCGACTATACGCTAGGTTGTTGTTTGAAAATGGTGAACCTCTTCGTGCGTTGAAAATTTACGAAGACGTCCTTACGCATTCCGATAAAGTATTATGGGCTCAGTGGGGAAAAATTAAGTGCCAATATACGGCTGGTTATTGGTCACAATGCAAAACCCAGTTGGATGAGATGGTCAATTCCAGCTTAGCGCGTGATAAAGCATTCGAATGGTTAGCGTCGTTGTCTTTCGAACAAAGTGCTTTTGATGATGTCGAGAAGTACCTTGATCAAATAAAATTCAGTGAATTAAGTTTACCCGCCGCAAAGCTCAAAAGTATGGCGTTTCAAAAGCAAGACAAAGTCATTGACGCCATTGATTTACTGCAAAAAAAGCGTGCAATGCACAGAAGTGCCAAAGACCAATTTAACGACTTTACTTTTGAACTTGCTGAGTTTTACCTCATGCTGGCAGAAACGGCACCAGAGACTAATAGGTCAGAAAGTTTGTCTCAAGCAAGAAAGCTCGTGGGCATCGCGGGTCGAAGCCAGGGCGATCCTCAGGTACTGCAAAAGCGTGACTACCTACTCGCTTACTCTGCCATATTAGATAATGACGTAGATAAAGCCAGTCATTTGTTAGAAGCAGAATATATCGACAATTACTTGCGAACAGAGCCATCCACCCTTGTTGTAGCCGCTAAAGTACATCACGGCTTGGGAGATGAACGAAAAGCCGGTGAACTATTACTCATGGCAAAAGACAAAAATCAAGAGTTACAAGCTATTTCAGAACAAGTAACCAATGACGCGTTAATATTCAGCGGTGGCCAGTCGCTTGGTTTAAATCATGAACAAGCTGTCGCCATCAACGAGACAGGCACGCAGCTCTTTTTAGAAGGCGAATTAGACGCTGCAATGAAACACTTTTACGACGCCTATCACTTATCGCCAGAAACCGCGGCTTTTGGACTGAACTTACTACAAAGTATGATTGAGTCAGACACTAGGGTGTATCGCAAATACGACTTAGACCAACTATTCGAAACCCTTCACAATGATGTGTTATCAGCGCCAAACAAAGCGCGTTTGGCGCAGTTATCTGAACTAGCAAGGGTTCAAATACATACCTGATGTCCAGAGCATGTGTTTGTTGCGGTTTTACTTTAATCGAGTTAACAGACTCGACGTATCCCATCTTCCACCACCCAGTTTTTGAACGTCGGCATAGTACTGGTCGACAAGAGCAGTCAGCGCAAGTGTAGAGCCATTTTTTCTAGCTTCATCTAGTGCGATATTAAGGTCTTTTCGCATCCAATCGACAGCAAAACCAAAATCAAAACTATTATCCAACATTGTAGAAGCGCGATTTTCCATCTGCCATGACTGGGCAGCACCTTTGCTAATAACATCAACAACAGCATTACAATCAAGGCCTGCTTTTTGTCCAAAATGTAACGCTTCGGCAAGTCCCTGAACAATACCAGCGATACAGATTTGGTTCATCATTTTAGCTAATTGGCCACTTCCACATGTACCAAGTAACTGGCTATGACGTGCGTAAATCTGTAATACTGGCTCAGCCTTTTCATAAGCATCGCTATCACCACCCACCATGATAGTGAGTTGGCCATTTTGCGCGCCAGCTTGACCTCCAGAGACTGGTGCATCGAGAAATCCTATTTGTTTGGCCATACATAATGCATGTAGTTCTCTTGCCACATCGGCAGAAGCGGTAGTGTGGTCGACTAAAATGGCGCCAGATTTCATTGCCGAAAGGGCGCGATTGGCCACTTCACGAACATCATTGTCGTCACCCACACACATCAAAACAATATCAGCACCCTCTACAGCTTCTTCAGGCGTGCTGACAGCACGTCCGTTGTATTCGTTAGCCCATTCTTGTGCTTTTTTAAAAGTGCGGTTGTACACCGTGACATTTAAGCCTGCGTTAACTAAATGGCCGGCCATTGGGTAGCCCATTACGCCCAACCCAAGAAAACTTACTTTTAAATCTGTCATTCTAAATATACTCTTGTAATTGTCTTATTGATGCAGCATTACGATGTGGTTCGAATGTAACACAAACACCAATAAGCACTAAAGCGCTCTACACAATAACAATAGAAAAAAGGAAACAAACGTGAGTATTTACGAATATGGCATTACGTTAAATGACGGCCGCGACATTTCATTAGACGAGTACAAAGGTAAGGTGCTACTGATCGTAAACACCGCAAGTAAATGTGGCTTTACTCCACAATACGAAGGGCTCGAGGCGCTATACAAAACACACAAAGAAAATGGCTTAGAAATCCTCGGCTTTCCATGTGATCAGTTTGGTCATCAAGAACCCGGAAGTGATGAAGACATTGC
Organism: Alteromonas sp. McT4-15; assembly: GCF_020515205.1. Classification (NCBI taxonomy): domain Bacteria; kingdom Pseudomonadati; phylum Pseudomonadota; class Gammaproteobacteria; order Alteromonadales; family Alteromonadaceae; genus Alteromonas; species Alteromonas sp. McT4-15. The sequence continues at coordinate 8,114 of NZ_JAJALG010000040.1, read as the reverse complement.
GCAGTTCTGCACACTTAACTTTGGTGTAACCTTCCCGTTGTCTAAAAAAATAGACGTTAACGGCCCAGATACCTTGCCACTCTACAATGAGCTCAAAGAAAAAGCACCGGGGTTACTTGGCAGTAAACGTATTAAATGGAATTTCACAAAGTTTTTGGTCGACGCTAACGGTACGGTAGTCAAACGCTACGCGCCAACCGCGAAACCATCCGAAATAGAAAAAGATATAGCGGCTCTTTTGCCGCAATAGCATCTTAAAACACTACGGGGAGGCATTGGAATGCGTACTACACTACCGAATAGTAACACTCACTTTAACGTTGCATTTTTTAGTACGCGAATGTATGAGCGCAGAGTCTTTGCCCCCCTATTTCAGAAAAAGCATGGGTGCGGAGTTACCTTTAACGTTAACTACTATGAACATGCATTAAACAATGATACCGCGCAATTATGTCATGACATTGATGTCGTTGTCGTTTTCGTCAACGACGATGTCAGTGCAAGTACTGTAAAAGTTTTACACGAATGTGGTGTGAAGCATATTGCGTTGCGCTGTGCCGGTTTTAACAATGTAGATGTTGAACAGGCGCATGAGTGTGGAATTAGTGTAAGTCGTGTGCCAGCTTATAGTCCTGAGACTGTGGCTGAGCATACCCTTGCGTTAATACTAACGTTAAATAGAAAGACTCACAAAGCCTATAATCGCGTACGGGAGGGAAACTTCGCGCTTGATGGTTTGTTGGGTTTTACACTTCACGATAAAACGGTTGGCGTAATCGGCACCGGCCGCATCGGTAAGGCAGTTATTAGAATACTTAACGGCTTCGGGTGCAAAATACTGTGTTACGATCCTTTTCACGATGACGACATCGTGAACATGGGAGCGCATTACGTTTCCCTTGAAGAACTATTTAATAATAGCAACATCGTTACCCTACACTGTCCTTTAAACAATGACAGCCACCATATAATTAACCCAGCATCACTTTCATTAATGCGCGATGGTGTAATGTTAATCAATACCTCACGAGGCGGACTAATTGATGATAACGCGATAATTAAAGGCCTCAAAAGCGGGAAAATTGGACACTTAGGACTTGATGTTTACGAACGGGAATCAGAACTCTTTTTTGCCGATCACTCTGGCGATATTATTCAAGACGATATTTTTCAACGACTGACTACATTTCCCAATGTATTGATCACTGGGCATCAGGGCTTTTTCACTCAAGAAGCACTTAATGAAATTGCCACGGTTACGGTCGGTAACATAATCAACAACGACAATTTAGTGCCTCTGACTTAACGCTATTTTTCTAAAACGATATGAAAATATTTACCGAGCCACATATAAGGCTCTGACATGCAATACTGACGTTCAAGACTGAGCAGTTCTTCATATTTACTGTCCTGATGGCTGATATCACGCATATAATCGTGGAAACAACGAATACCCGCTTTGGCTTTAACTTTAAAGCCAAGAGATTCACAAAAACCCACTACCTTCATTGCACTTAACGGTTGTTTTGGGTTTAAGCGCACTTGCTTTTTTGCTTTTAAACCTTTGGCAATATAGTCAAAATTTCCATAAATCGCGTTGGCAAATAAATTGGCATCTTGATTGAAAAAACTGAGACTTAGTGTTGCCCCATTCCGCATATTGTTGAAAAGGTGAGTAATTGCATCAAATGGAGCATCTAACCATTCAAGTACTGCATGGCACAACACCAGATCGAAGTGGTTCAAGTCGTCAATTTCTTGAAGGTACTGATGGCGTATAGTCACCCCTTCTAAATGCTTCAGATTTTCTTCTGCCTGCTGCAACACGTCTTTCGATGCATCAGTGAGCACTACATCATGTCCTTGCGAAGCAAGATGTGCAGCCATCACACCTGTCCCACCACCAACGTCAATCGCTTTAAGTGGCTTAGCCACAAAAGGCGCTAATACGTCACATAAGATGGTATGACGCAGGCGTCCTTTAGTGGTGCCATAGATATTTTTTGAAAATGTGTCTGCTATGCCATCAAATATTCGATCGTTCTTCATTTTTGATAACCTGTTAGGCTGGGTTATCAATATCAATAAACTCGACATCGACATCAAATTGCTGGGCTAGATGCTCGCCTAATGATTTAACACCATAGCGCTCAGTGGCGTGATGGCCCGCAGCGAAAAACGTAATTCCCATCTCTCTTGCAGTGTGCACCGTTTGCTCCGAAACTTCACCGGTAACAAAAGCGTCTACACCAAGCTCAACAGCTTGCTCAATAAAACTTTGACCACCGCCAGTGCACCATGCAATACGTTTTATGGGCTTATCCGTTGGTCCTTCGACTAAAATCTTGCGTTCAAGCAATGAACTTAAGCGGTCACTAAGTTCGCTTGCCGTCTGTGCCTCTGGCAAGTTGCCATACATCACAACACCTGTTGGTTTAACACCGCTTGCCGCAGTTATTTCATCGACGCCTAACAGATTTCCTAGTTGGCGATTGTTCCCCAATTCTGGATGGACATCTAACGGCAAATGATAAGCAAGAAGGTTAATGTCTTGGCTGAGTAATGTTTTTAATCGGTTCTTTTTCATACCCGTAATCTGTGCGGGCTCGCCTTTCCAAAAATAGCCATGATGGACCAAAATGGCATCTGCTTTCGCCGTAACGGCAGCATCAAGCAATGCTTGAGACGCTGTTACACCTGTCACTACTTTTTGAATTACCGATTTCCCTTCAACTTGTAAACCATTCGGACAATAGTCACCTATCTCATTAACTCGCAAAATGCCATCAAGGTAATTTTTTAATTCGTAATTAGTGACTGACACGACGCCTCCGGTTGAAAGTTAGACAAATTGGTCAAAAAACGTTATAAAAACACGCGAACGTTAACTATTATACCTTTTAATTCAGTGAACGTGTGCAATACGCCGTATTGTTAGGCGATAATTGCAATGACTATTGGCTAAATGGAAGCCGAATACACGTACACCTGTGTAATGTACATATAAGGGTTGAAGCAAGGCGTTCGTCATCTAAATTAAATAAAGAGCAAAAAGCATGGCAAACCTAGACAAAGATCAAGTAATCGCTGAATTCACAAAGGCTTATACGCAAGCAAACGGTAAAGCGCCTTCTATTGAGGCAAAGAGCGGATGGTACAGCGTTGATGGTGGCAAAAATGTACGCTTGGCACAGCTACAAGAAATGACCGCAGACCTATCAGGTAACAAAAATGAAACCGTCAAAAGCGAGCCTGTTAAAGCAAAAAGCGAAACAAAAAGTGCAAAGTCAAACGAGAAAAAATCACCAAAAGCAAAGGCCACGAAATCAAACGCAAAGTCTGGTTTCTCAGTGAAAGCCTTTTATGCTGAACAGCTTAAGAACAAAGCGCCCGGCGCCACTTTGCCTCGTTAATAAGAATATTGATATAAAATGTAAGAAACGCACCTAAGAGGTGCGTTTTTTTATGCTGGAATTGGCTGCGATAGTCTGCCTGCCATACCTTGTGCTACGAAGGGAACAAGATGGCGCATTACTTCTTCAATATCGACATGTTTGTGAAAATCAGACTCTGCAATTTCGGTAAGCGCTTGGCTCGATGCCATGGAAAAAACAAAACTTCCCATCGCGAAGTGCATGCGCCAGAACAATTCCTCTTCAGGCAATTGCGGCAAGCAATGGCGTATTGCACTAACCAATGAGCGGATACATGTGCCGTAGTCGTTCATAATAAAACGTCTAAGGTGCCCTTGCGTTTCGTTGTAACCTCTACCTAATAACTTAACAAACGTCGCCGTGCCATGCTGCGATAACGTGTTAAGTGTTAGCATTGGAGGGATGAGCGCATACAATAACGCCTCAATGCCCTCTACCCCTTCCTTCAAAACTATTTCATCAATACTTTGCTCAACTTTTGGCATAAGATGATCGAAATAGCGCTTGAAGACAGCCTGAATTAAGTTTTTCTTACTACCAAAATGATAATTAACTGATGCCAAGTTAACTTCAGCCTTGGTCGTGATTTCTCGCATAGAGGTCTGCGTAAATCCTTGTTGAGAAAACAAGAATTCCGCAGCATCTAAAATGTCGGTCTTAGTGTGCCGTGCCATAATTCTCTTATTATCATTGTTGTTTTCGAGAACGAGCGGTAAGGCTTCCGCTCAACTCTAATTAAAACCAGTGGCGCGCTTTGCTCCACGTTTTCATTATTACTCGCTCTGACACTTTTGCAGCGGCCATTCCCAGTTTCTCGGCAACATTCTTTTTAATTGAATACTTAACACTAAAGATTTCACGCTGTGGGTACTGAGCCAAAATATAATCGTCTGATGTAGAAATGTTGTCTATTAAACCTAAGGCTTTTGCCTTAACACCCGGCCAATATTCGCCCGTTGCAACTTTGTCTATATCCATCTCTGGTCGTTGGCTATGAACAAAATCTTTGAAAAGGACATGAATTTCTTCAATCTCTTCTTTAAATTTCGCTCGGCCTTCGTCATTGTTTTCACCAAATATGGTCAATGTACGTTTGAATTCGCCAGCCGTATGCTGCTCGAATTCAATATCATTCTTTTTGAGTAGCTTATTGAAATTTGGCAACTGTGCTAACACACCGATGCTTCCAATATAAGCGAATTGGGAAGCGATAAGGTTATCAGCAACACATGCCATCATGTAACCGCCACTTGCCGCCACTTTATCTACTGCGATGGTAAGTTTAAGACCTTTTTCTTTAATTCGTTGAAGTTGCGAAGCGGCTAATCCATACCCATGAACGACACCACCACCGCTTTCAAGGCGCACCAACACTTCATCATCTTGCTCAGCAACACAAAGGATAGCGGTGATCTCTTCCCGTAAGTGTTCTACCTCAGACGCATCCATTGAGCCTTTAAAATCAATGACAAATAAACGAGGTTGAGGAGATTCATCGGACTTGTTTTTCGCTTTTGCTTTATCTTCTTTCTTTTGATTTTTCGCAAGCTTTTTAAGCGCGTCTTTATCGAGTAACACTTCTTTTGCGTACTGCGTTACATCTTTCAACTGCTCTGAAATTGACGTTATCTCAAGCTGCCCTTTTCCTGGTTTTTGTCTGCTCGCAACGCCCACAATCGTTGAAACAACTACGACAAAAGCCACAACAAGTGTTACTGCCTTGGCAACGAACAAACCATATTCGTACAAAAACTCCAAACTCTACTCCTAGTAAACTACAACGCTTTCAACAATAAGCGACTATACGTAAAAAGTAACCTGGCTAAGCGACATGGCTTTCCCAGGTTACTGATGCATTTACGTAATGATACCAGCTTTGTTACTGCTGTGACGATAGTGATACTTGTTCTATCGTATTGTCGTCTATTTCTTGCTCAGTGAAGTAAATGTCACGCAACGTCGGTTGCTGAGAATACAGTCGAGTCTGGTCGGTATAATGCTCACTACCAAACTTGCGTGACTGAGAATACGTCAGTATTCCTCTACCTTTGGGGCCCTCATCAGTAAAATTAATAACCATCGCCCAACTGGTTCCATAGTTGATATGATAACCCTGCGCTTCAGCACTCATAATTGTGTTGTTATTGATGGTGTTATAACTGTGTCTTGGCAACAAGGTTTCGTCTCGACTGCGAATACTATCAAAGACGTTGAAACCACCCTCTATATTGTGTGCCCCACCCCATGGTAATTTCTCGCCAGAAGCAGTTCCGTTTGGCAAACTTCTTTCAACAAACTGAACTTCGCCAAATGGTGCATCAAAGTCTACACCTGCCTGTTCAATAACTTGTACAGCTCGTGCCATTTGTTCAAGCGTAGCCGTGTTTTGAACCAAGCCTGATGGCGTGGTTACAGGTTCTTCAAGAGAGAATGGTACTTCCCACTGTGGAGCCTGGTTGAATTGGAAAGCAAACTCTCTGAATACATGTGCACCTGTGCTTGAAGTATTCATTGTTCCATCCCAATCTGCCAACGCATCACACGCTTGTGCAATAGACACATCAGTACCGTCAACGTTTACTGGTGTGTCGCCCTGTGCTGCACACGCTTGAAGTAAATCAGGCAATATGTCTTCAGCAAGGTAGCTTCTGTTATTGAGCAACAGTGATTCAACTTCTTCTGGTGTAAAAGTACCATCGCTACCCGCTTCAGTTTCTATGAACTTCTGTCCCATTCGAGAGCGAAGCGTTTGCCGGTAGTCGACGTTACCGTACATTGGGTTAGCTACACGTATTGGCGATGAAAGGTTAGTGAGCCAATAGCTGTCATTAGAGTTTTGAACCGAATCTGTTCCTTCGTATTTTGGCGCTTCTTCGTATGGCACTGGTCCATCAAAATCAAACTGCGAAATATTACCTGGCAATACAGTAAATCCGGCCGCAGCCTTTATTTGTATTAGTTGCGGGTTAGTCGTTAGTTGTTCAATTGCCGTTTCAGTCAAGTTAGGCACCGTTGAATCATCTATGTAAAACACTTGGCCATCACTTGACGCTGCCATTGTATTGTTAAAGATTACACCGTCGTAATCTTTAAAGGCTTGTTTAAACTCATCCATTGATGTGGCCATATTCATAGCTAGCCAGTGGTCAACAATATCTAAATTAGGTAAATTCGCATCTTTTATTGCAAAAGCATTGGTACTATCCCACTCAAAATTACCGGGTACTTCAATCATTGGGCCATAGTTGGTGTAATACGCCGTTTTATTGAGTTTAATTGTTTGCCCTGGCGCAACCGCAACATCAATTTGCATAGGCTTTTCATAAATCGTACGTCGATTGCCATCAACCATGTGAGTGAGGCCGCTTGCATCATCTTCATCGAGCGTCAGTTGATACACCACGAAATGTTCCGCGGTTGAAAACGTGTGTGTCCACGCAACGTTTTCGTTAAATCCAATATTAACAGCACCAGGTAGGCCAACCAGCGAACTTCCCGTAACATTCATGTAATCAGGTACTTGTGCGTGAAAATTCCAAAAACGTAGATTCCCAGTATGCGGAAAATGTGGATTACCCAACACCATACCCTTGCCATTAGTGGTTTTGTCGCTGCCAAGGCCCCATCCATTTGAGCCCATTTCTTGTGGATTTCTTTCAGGCATCGTTACCGCAGGGTTAAACTTAAGTGATGAAGCAACCGCATCCGGCACAGACTCAGCCGCAGTAGGTAAATAGCTTTGTCCCTCTGGCGCTGCCAGAAACATTGGACCTAAGAAGTTAGAAGCGCCAGGCAAAAGCGCTACACCTAATGAGTAAGTTAACAAGTCTACACTATCAATGTCGCTTACCCATGGCTGACCGGCACAACTGGGGTCTTGTTCTTCTTCGGGTGTATCGCTCAGATAACGGTTATAGCCTGCAGTGTATCCTTGAAACATAGCACGCGAATTTACCGACAGTTTGGCTAAATTGTTCTCAGCAATCTCTCGGATGCCAAGCGTAAGATAGCCAAAGTCGTTAATTACGTGTGCCGAGTCACCACTACCAGGCACTAAGTCTGGACCGAAGTATTTTGCGCGCTGAGAGTTATATTTTACAATTTGATCCGCCAATACACACATATTGTCGCGGGCAAACGCGTAACCAACGCCATAAGCCATACTTTCTAAGTTGTCACCTGTAATGTGTGGTACACCATAAGTTGTCCATCGAATATCTGCTGTTAGTGTGCCATCAGTGTCGAAAGCCGGGATAGGTGTTGGTGCGGGCGCTACCGTAGGTGGAGGCTCAGGAGTTACTGGCGTTACATTGCTGAAATCATTATCGTTGTCACCACAGCCACTGAGTAGTGCTGTTATAGAAAGCGCTAATACGCTTGGAACAGGTGCGAAATTTTTATTTTTTCTCATCAAAAATAGTCCCTAAAAGATGAATATGTACTTGCCGCTCCCTTTGCAAATACTGCAAACCGCTCGATATTAAAACGGCTTAACCACAAACAGATCCGACCAATTTACACTACATTAACATAATAAAACATTCAAACAACATCATAATTTACGTACAAAAAAGCCGGCAAACGCCTAATGCCAGTCAGTTAAGCTGACTGGCATTTTTCTTTTTGGCGGGGTACTTACTTGGTTTGGGTTTAACACATCGTGGATATAACCTATCCTCT
>NZ_JAJALG010000039.1:0-34823 GCF_020515205.1 Alteromonas sp. McT4-15 | reverse complement strand
GTCCATAAAAAAATCCGATATCAGTTACCTGATACCGGATTTTGAAGCCTTGAAAAGATCGGTCAACCGATCATTAAATTCTTAACTGATCGGCATTACCGCTTTAAGCGGGCTTTTTTGTGTGTTTTCGTTAACAATCAATTAAGTATTTTTGTAACAAAATTACAGCAAATTCCTGTAAACCCCGCTATTTTACTCAGTATTCGTTGTTAAATTACATTAAAGTGTAAAAATGCTTTGTTAATTCCGTGTTGCATAAATTTTATTGAATACGTATGCAGGCAATTGTGCAAAAGGTAGGTCCTCTATAGCATTATCCCGACGAGATGTATTGTCATTTAATTGTCATAAGAACAACAAAAAGACAACAACTATAACCGTATGGGACACCCGTTTTATGAAACAATTTAAACCCAACTTAATTAAAGCTGCGCTTATTTCAGGCGGTGTAGCACTTGCTTCTACACCTGCTTTTGCACAAGAAGCTAATACTGATGCAGTTGATGAAGAAAACCTTGAAGTTATTCAAGTTAGTGGTATTCGTGGCAGCTTACAACGCGCCCAGGCGATCAAAATGGACAACACGTCTATCGTTGAAGCGCTTTCTGCAGAAGACATCGGTAAGTTACCAGATACAAGTATCGCCGAGTCAATTGCTCGTCTTCCTGGTCTAGCCGGTGAGCGTCGTAACGGCCGTACTAGTGGTCTTTCAGTTCGTGGTTTCAATGAAAACTACGTTGGCACAACACTAAATGGTCGCGAATTATTAGGTATGGGCGATAACCGTGGGGTTGAGTTTGACCTTTATCCAACGGAAATTGTTTCTAACATTCTAGTTTATAAAACGCCTGAAGCGGGTCTTATGACTCAAGGCATCGGTGGTACTGTTGACATTCAAACGGTAAGCCCACTAAGTGCCCAGAAAACCGTTGCAATTAACGGTTCATACGAAAAGAACCAAGAAGACTCAGGCAACCCTGACTTCGATAATAATGGTCACCGCCTTTCATTTAACTATGTTGATCAGTTTGCTGATGACAAGATTGGTGTAGCGCTAGCGATTGCTGATATGGAATCGCCTCGTCAGGCTCAACATTTCCGCGGTTGGGGTTATGCTAACGTGAACACGACCCCTGAGGGGACTCTCGATGATAACGGCAATCCTCTTTGGAACCCTCGTCGATTCGATGGTCAAGACACGGTTGAAGTACCAGATGGTACTGTAGTGCTTGGTGGTCATGACTCATTTACACGTTCTGCAATGCTGGAGCGTACGTCGATTGCTGGTGTTATTGAATATGCACCATCTGATAATCTTAAAGTTCAATTTGACGCTTTGTACATCGACTTCGAAGAAAACGACGTTCGTCGTGGTGTTGAAGAAGGTGGCGCAGAATGGGGTACTGGTGCCTACACAATTACTGGTGTAGAGGATGGTCTTGTAACTTCCGGTTACTATGATGGTTTCTTATCAGTAATTCGTAACGATTCTCGTCAACAAAAAGCAGAATTGACCACTTTCGGTCTTAATGTTGAATATGTAATCAACGACAACTGGACAGCGACGTTAGATGTGTCGACGGGTGAAGTTGATAAGACAATTACTGATATCGAAAGTTATTCAGGTGTTGGCCGAGCTGGTGTAGACGGTCGTCCACTTACGCCGCGCGCTTGGACAATGACGTCTACTGGTGTGGTCTATAGCGATCATCCTTCGCTAGATAGCGTTGATCTTGGTGATCCTAATGCTATTTTCCTTGCTGGTCCTCAAGCTTGGGGGGGGTCATTGAGCCCTGTTGAGCGTTTCCAAGGCGTAGAAGGTTTTGGTCCTGACACAGCCCAAGACGGTTTCGTTAACGAACCTATTTTCGACGAGTCACTAGATGCCATTCGTTTAGACCTAGAAGGTTTTGTTGAGTGGGGTATCTTCACTAAACTAACTGCTGGTGTTAACTATCAAGAACGTGAAAAATCTAAAGACAACAACGGTGCATTCCTGACCGCACCTTCTTGGCCTGACCAAGAATTAGTACCAAATCCAATTGGTACTGCTGATTTAAGCTTCATAGGCATTGACGGTGTAATTGCTTACGATGGTCTTGGTCTATATCAAAGTGGCTATTATATTGAAACGCCAGCTGAGTTATTTGAAAACGGTCGTTTCGGTGACTCGTATACTATCGCAGAAGACATTTTAACGGCTTATGCTAAGTTAGATATCGAGACAGAAATTGGTGACGTTTTAGTATTTGGTAACCTTGGTCTTCAAGTAGTTAATGTTGATCAGACTGGCTCTGGTTTTAACACCACGACTGGACCTACTGGTTTTACCGCAGTAACGCCAATCACTGATGGTGATTCATATACTGACGTACTACCAACACTTAATTTAAGCTTTGAAATTGCTGAAAACCAGTTTATTCGTACTGCATTAGGTAAAGTAATTAGCCGCCCGCGTATGGATGATATGCGTCCAAACAATACAGTCAGCTTTACGTTCAACGACCAGCAAATCATTTCTAGCGATATTGCAAATGGCCCTTGGTCAGCAAGCTCTGGTAACGCGCGTCTTAAGCCGCTAGAAGCCAACCAGTTTGATATTGCTTACGAAAACTATTTCGCAGATTCTGGTTACTTTGCCGTTAGCTTCTTCTACAAAGATTTAACTAACTGGCACGTAGCAGGTCAAACAGTGGGCGACTTCACTGATTCTTACATTGAAGGATTCCACCAGACTTCAGGTCAAACCGACATCAACGGTGATGATGTACTAGATGCTAACGACATCGTACCGCCGGCAACGTTTAACGGTATTGTAAGCTTCCGTGAAGACGGTCTTGAAGGTTTCGTGCGTGGTTGGGAGCTTCAAGGTAGCCTACCATTTGACATGATTCACGAGTCGCTAGAAGGCTTTGGTATGTTCGCAAGTGCAACGTTCCTTGATGGTCAACTAGATAATGGCGATGCAGTACCAGGTCTGTCTGAAGAGACGTACTCACTAACTGCTTTCTATGAAAGCAACGGTTTTGAATTCCGTATTTCAGGTACTAAACGTGATGCATTCGCTACTGAAACGCGCGCAGTGAGTCTTTCACTTGCTCAAATTCAAGATTTGGGTGTGAAGCAAGTTGACGCACAAATTGGTTACGATTTTGATGAGTCGGGTATTGAAGCGCTTAAAGGCCTTCGCGTTACCCTTCAAGGCCAAAACCTAACTGATGAGCCTACAATTCAAGCGAACCCTGGCGACGGTCGTCAGATCACGCAATACGAAACGTACGGACGTAACTTCCTTCTAGGTTTCAACTACACATTCTAATAAATGCTTTCGGCTTGATGAAATCAAGCGTTAGTTTAAGAATGTTGTAACAGAAACACTAGTAAACATTATGTAGTATTAAAGCCCCAAGACAGTGAAACGTATTGGGGCTTTTTTGTTGTATAGCAATTCAGGTCATGTTATCTAAGTGTAGTAAGTCAGCCGTATAAAGTGATGACAAAAATATGAAAAACAAAGCGGTAAAAAATGTAGTAATCGTTGGTGGTGGCACTGCTGGATGGATTTCAGCAGCGGTAATTAAGCGACTTATTGGTCAGGGCGTAAATGTAAACCTTATAGAGTCTGAAGAGATTGGTACAGTAGGGGTAGGTGAAGCAACTATTCCTCCCATCATTACCCTCAACAATGTGTTAGGCCTCGACGAAAAAGAGTTCATTCGTGAAACCAACGCTACCATGAAGCTTGCCATTAAGTTTGAAAATTGGCGGGTAGATGGAGAAAGTTACTTTCATACCTTCGGTGCGCCGGGAAAAAGCTACGCGTTTTGCCATTTTCATCATTACTTTAAACGCGCTCAAGAATTAGGTGTAAAAGATTCCATTTGGGATTATGACCTTAATTATTTAGCTTGTCAGGCTGGCAAGTTTGCGCATATCAAATCACCCGATCCAATCATTGAAATGCCTTATGCCTATCATTTTGATGCATCGCTTTATGCACGTTTTCTACGAAAAAAGTGTGAAGAAATGGGCGTGGTGCGCACAGAAGGTATGATCACCAGTGTTCAGCAAAATCCAGAAGATGGTTTCATTAGCGGTGTAACACTAAGCGATGGCCGCGAAATAAAAGGCGATTTGTTTATAGATTGTTCGGGCTTTAAAGGCTTGTTAACACAGCAAACATTGAATACGGGGTATGAAGATTGGTCCCATTGGCTACCGTGTGATCGCGCTGTTGCTATGCCCTCTGAGCGTTTAGAAAACACATTGCCGTATACGCGTTCAATAGCGCATTCTGCGGGTTGGCAATGGCGTATTCCTTTGCAACACCGCAATGGCAATGGGTTAGTGTATAGCAGCAATTATTATTCCGATGATCAGGCGCTCGATATCCTTGCTTCTAATTTAGATACAAAACCGTTAGCTGAACCAAATTTCATCAAATTTAGAACCGGGCGAAGACGCAAGCAGTGGAATAAAAATGTGATTGCAGTAGGGCTATCTAGTGGTTTTCTAGAACCATTAGAATCCACCAGTATTCACCTTATACAGTCTGCGGTGGTAAGGTTGATTCATTTATTTCCTCATGAAGGCATCAAGCAAAAACAAGTTGACGAGTACAACAAGCAATCACAACTTGAGTTTGAACAGATCCGCGACTTCATTATTCTTCATTATCATGTGAATGAACGTGATGATTCACATTTCTGGAAAGATCTAAGAGAAATGGATGTGCCTGAAAGTTTAACTCATAAAATGGAACTGTTTAGAGAATCGGGCAATTTATTCAGAGAGCAAAATGATTTGTTTCTGGAAAGTTCGTGGTTGCAGGTGTTGATGGGCCAAGGTGTAACGCAGCGCGACTATCATCCGTTGGCCAAGTCGCTATCTGAGCAAAAAATACTAGACTTAATGCACAATATAAAACGCATTAAAAATGAACCCATTGGCAAAATTTCCAGTCATGATGACTTCTTAAAGCAGTATTGCGGTAATTAACACGTTATGGATAAACCAAAGCACATTGTGATTGCCGGCGGTGGTACTGCTGGATGGATGGCGGCGAACTACTTTGCGCACAAATGGCAAAGTGACGTAGTAAAAGTAACGTTAGTTGAATCGCCTGATATTGGCATCATTGGTGTAGGTGAGGGCTCAACACCTACACTTAAGCGCTTTTTTCACGAACTAGGTATTCACGAGAGCGACTGGATGGGGCGTTGCAACGCTACTTATAAGGTCAGTATTCAATTTAACGATTGGAGCCCTGCCTCAGGGGTAGACAGTTATCGTCATCCGTTCATTTCACAAACCGATACCTTTACGCAACGGGCGTTTGAAGTAAATTGTCGTACGCGCAGATTAGGTTTAGACACGCACGTTAAGGGAGAAGACTTCTTAATAAACGGTGTGCTGGCCCAGCAAAACAAAGCGCCACTTACCCCCGATAATTTTCCTTTCAGAATGGAGTATGGCTATCATTTTGATAGTGCACTACTGGGTAGTTATCTGCGCGATGTTGCCGTAAGTCGAAACGTTAACCACGTTAGTGCAAACATCACTGATGTTGTATTACACGGAAACGGTGATATCCAGCAACTTATCACTGACAAGGGCAATATTGAAGGCGACTTTTTTATAGACTGCACCGGGTTCTCTTCAATGCTTTTGCAGCAAACCCTAGGCGTACGCTTTAATAGCTACAGCGATAATTTGTTTAATGATTCTGCGGTTGTTCTTCCTACCGACGTTCAGTCAACGATATCTGTAGAAACACAATCTACAGCACTTCGCAATGGTTGGTGCTGGACAATACCACTTCAAAGCCGTACTGGTAACGGGTATGTGTATAGCTCCGCACACTGCAGCAGTGATGAAGCGGAAGTGGAACTTCGCCAATTCTTAGGGCTTACCAACTCAGATGTTGATGCCAGACATCTAAAAATGAAAGTGGGTCAGGTTGAAAAGCATTGGTATAGGAATTGTCTTGCATTGGGGCTATCTCAAGGTTTTATTGAGCCATTGGAGGCAACAGCGCTACATCTTGTACAAATTTGTATTGAACACTTTGCTGATCTCTATGAAAAAGGGCAGTTCACTAATGCGCAGCAGCATGATTTCAATACCTTCGCTAAAGAGCGCTTTGACCGGGTGCGCGATTATATTGTAGCGCACTACAAATTAAATACTCGCGATGATAGTGAGTATTGGCGCGATAATAGAAACAATACTAACTTGTCGCCATCACTGATGAAAATACTGCAATGTTGGTTTAATAGGGAAGATCTTAGCGAAGAGATAAAGCGCCAAAACATAGGAATGCACTGGGATTCTGTTTCTTGGCACTGCTTGTTAGCAGGCTATGGTGCATTTCCCGCGCTAGCGGCAAATCAACCGGGGAAGGGGGATCTTTATACCGAGCAAAATGTCGCACAGTTTGTTCAAGGATGTGCCCTCAATTTTAAAGCACATGAAGATGTACTAAAACGGTGATCGTGCATTTCTAGGCTATTTTATACAGCGTATTCAACGATATGAATACGCTGGCTTTTCTCTTAGCAACGCAAATGGTTTTAACATTGCTAACGTTCTTCTCGTCAGGTTTCCCGCATACCTAATTAACCTCCTCGTTATCAAATTCAAAACGGCATTTTGTTATATGTATGTTTATAAATTGTTAATGAATACGTATGCAGTGCGTTGCTCTCTTTTTGTACAAAACTGTACTATTTGGTGTGAAACAAAAGTGACATTTTTGGGTGTGGTATTCCTGAAAGTGTTGATAATAAACAAAAAGTGGGACACCAATGAAAACATTCAAACCCAGCACTATCATGGCAGCGCTTGTCAGTAGTGGAGTGGCGTTCGCACCATTCTCGCTGTATGCGCAAGAATCTCCCGAGATAACCGTCGACGAAGTAGAAGTTGACAATATCGAACAAGACCCGGTTGAACGTATTGAAGTAAGAGGTTTCAGTACGAGCTTAATTCAGTCGTTAAATCAAAAACGCTTTTCAGATACGGTCTCTGAACAGATATCCGCCGATGACCTAGGTGGGTTACCAGATGTGTCGATGGCCGACGCACTCACTAGGCTACCAGGCATATCAGCCGTACGGACTGGCGGACAAGCTGCGCAAATTAATATTCGTGGTTTGTCAGGAGACTTTGTGTTCTCTACGCTAAATGGGCGGGAGCAGGTATCAACCAGTGGCAGTCGTGCCATAGAGTTTGACCAGTATCCTTCTGAATTAATAAGCGAGGCTGCGGTGTATAAATCACCCAAAGCGTCACTTATTGAAGGTGGTATCGCGGGTACCGTTGAGTTAAGAACGGCATCGCCACTTGCTATTGAAGAGCAGCACAAGTTTAGTGCCAATGTACGCGGAATGTACAATGACAGGGCGTCAGAGATTAGTGATGCCAAAGAATATGGCCATCGAATCAGTTTTTCATACCAAGGTAAGTTCCTCGACGACACACTAGGTGTTTCCCTTGGCTACGCGCGTTTGTTTCAACCAAGTGTGTCAACGCAGTTCATTGGCTTAGCGTATAACGGCTTAGTTGATGTTGATGGCGTTGAAGGTGATGTTCAAGGTCCTGATTCTTGCCCTGAGTGTGAGTACATTTCTGAAGGTTTCGAAATGCAGCATAAAGGCGGTGAAGAGACCCGTGATGGTTATGTTGCGGCGTTTGAATGGGCACCTATAGAGACCTTCACACTTAAAGCCGATGCCTTTATATCTAAATTTGACTCTGAAGCATTTGCACGTGGTTTCCGCGTAAAGCTCGGAGGAATTAACGCAGGTATCACTAACCCTGTTGTTGTTAACAACAGCGTAATAGGTGGTACGTTCTCGCGTACGGATAACAGCTTTACCCGCGTTGAACTCGTAAACGATGACAACCAAGACTTCGACAGCGTAACGAATGTTGGTGTTAATGCGCACTGGGAAATTACGCCTGATTTGGCTGTTCAGTTTGATGTTTCACGTTCTAGCGCAGAGAGTGACTTTCGCAATGGCCTTCTTTGGTCTTTAGTTGGAGACGATGCCAACGCAGCCAACCCTGTATTTGATGAGAATGTACAAATCTCTTATCTATTAAATGGCTTGGACCTGCCTGATCTTGGTTTCAACCAAATGGCTGCCTTTACTGACCTAGACCGTGTAATGGTGAGTAAATACGGTATTTACCCTTATGAAAACAAAGATGAATTAGATGCCTATCGCGTAGATTTTCAATACTACGTTGATACACCTATTATTTCGGGTTTTGAGTTTGGTTATCGCTACTCTGATAGAGAGTACAACAATGACCGTTCTGTTTTTGAGTACGGAAACGATAGCGCGTTTTCAGTTAGCCAGCCTCCACTTAGACTCACAGAAGACATGGTGGAACAAATCGACTGGTCAGGCGATTTTGCGTACTTCCCAAGCTATTTATCTATCGATCTAAACAGTGCTTTAAATGCGTGGTTTCCCGATGGCCGACCTATGCCGGTTCAAACATGGGGGCCTGGTGCCGCTGGTGTAATAAATGGTCCTGGTACTGGGCCCGCGACAGCATGGACACTTCAAGAAAGTGGCGATGTATTTGAAACGGTTAATTCAGCCTATTTGATGGCCAATATTAATACTGAAATTGGCGATCTCCCTATTACAGGTAATATTGGTGTTCGTTATGTTAAGAGCAAACAAAGTTCTACGACATTACAGCGTGCTACTCAACTCATTACTGACCCCGAGTCAGGCGTTACAGTCGAGCTTAGTGACCCAACTGCAGGTGCTCAAAACATTGCTGATGAAGTTGGACTTATCAACAATTTTTATCGCCCGACGGTCATCAGTCACGAATACAACGACGTTTTGCCATCAATAAACTTAAACTTCAAATTGACCGATGACACACAACTTCGTGTGGCGGCGGCAAAGGTCATGGGGCGTGCGCCAATAAATCGCTTTGCGGCGAATGCATCAACAAATGTTGAAGTGGTAACAGCATTTCAACATAGAGACTCTGGCGAAATTACGCTTTCAACACCTACCGCAAGAGTAAACGGAAGTGCCAGGAATAGCCCTTATCTAGAGCCGTTTTACGCGACGCAGTATGACGTCTCATGGGAATACTACTTTTCAGAAACAGAAGGTGCTTTGGTTATTGCTGGTTTTTACAAAGACATTGAGTCCTTTGTAGAAGACATTGAAATTGACCCTTACGATTTTGAAGCAAATGGCATTGTTACGCCTGACTCTGTTCAAGTGCCTGTATTTCTAACGCCTGAGTTCTCAGGACAAGAAGCTGAGTTAGCAAGGGATGAAAATGGCGATCCAATTTTCGTTACTGTACCAACGGAAAATGGAAGCTACAGTACCGCTGTTAACAATGCTGAGGGCGGCTATATTCGCGGTTTAGAAATTGCGTATACTCAAATATATAGCATGTTGCCAGGCATGCTCTCCGGATTAGGTGTTAGCGCAAGCTATTCCTATACAGAGAGTGAAATACAGCGAACGCTGGGTAATGGTGTTTACGCCGCTAACTTACCTGGCTTGTCGGAAAACGTGGCCACTCTCACCGTTTTTTGGGAGTACGAAGGGTTTGAGACCCGAGTCTCTAGCCGCTATCGCGATGCTTTTGTATCTCAACAAGTTGCGGTTAATGACCAAGTGGTTAATTTCGATTCTGAGTTAGTTATCGATTATCAGGCGTCTTACGAAATTAACGATAATTGGAGTGTACTGTTTCAAGTTAATAACCTGACTGATGAGCCAACCAAAAGCTATTTCTCGTCGCCAGAGCAGACCGGCACCATTCAATACTTCGGCACGCAATACTTCTTAGGGATGACATATCAATTATGAAAAATCTTACCTTAAGAACAAAGCGCAATGGCGAATGTACCGAATTTAGCAGTTTTAGTCTGGAGAATACTATGTTTACTAAAATGAGACTTTGGCAGGCAGCCTTTCTCGTAGTAGGCGGTTTAACACTAGCAGGTTGTGGTGGTTCTGGCGTTGAGTCTGGAACTAACGAACTGCTTACCTGTGATGTACCTAATGTACCAAATGAGTCGGGTACGGCTTGTGTTCCACCACCACCCATTCAGTGTGATGCACCAACCGTACCTAATGAAACGAATGATGCGTGTGTAGTGGGTGCAGACCCAGCCCTGCCAGCCCCTGTTTTTACACCATCAGACAACCAAGCGGTTTTATATTATAACCGTGCATCAGTTGATGCAGATAATTCAACTGGTGACCCAGCCTATGAAGGATGGCGTCTACACACCTGGAATAATGATACCTGTGATGCTTATGCTGACCCAGATACCGACTGGGCGAATGGTCGTGTGCATACAGGCGTTGATCCGAACTATGGCGCTTACTGGGTACTAGACTTAAAAGACGGGTACGGTGATTGTCATAACTTTATTATTCATAAAGGTACTGATGATGCGGGCAAAGAGATGGGCGGTGGTGACTTTAAAGGTTCATTAATACAGGACGATGAGACCTTTACGCGCATGAACTTCACGTTGTCAGGCGAGCCCACTGTCTTTGAATTTCCCATTCTTTCATTGGGTCCACAAGCAGTCGATATCGAGGGTTTTGGTGCACATTGGTTAGACAGCAATACGATTTTATGGGACGTTCCTGAGTCAGTGGTGGAAGTTAAACTTCACTATTCCGCACAAGCCGATCTAGAAACGTCGCTCGATGATGGTATCAATGGCACATCAATAGAGCTTGTTGAAACGAGTTTGAGTGAAGCTCAAGCAGCGAGGGCGCCGCATTTAAGTGCAATGACTGCCTGGCAAGGTGACTGGTCAACAGATGATGCGAAGACAGTATTGACTACGCAAGCCGTTGTTGGCGGTTATGACGCAGAGGGTACCCTTGTGGCGGCCACTGGAATACAGGTAGCGAATGCATTAGATGCATTGTATACAAGTGGTGACAACGACGCCGATGAAGCCATGTTTGGCGCGATTTATACTGACAGTGGTATTACTGTAGCACTATGGGCGCCCACAGCATCAAACGTTGACTTGTTGTTGTATAACGCAAGTAAAAGTCTAACCGAGCGTCTTGAAATGACGCGAGATGATGCTTCAGGTGTATGGCGTTATGACGGGGACATGTCCCTTGATAGACAGCTCTATCGCTATGAGATAACCGTTTATCACCCGGTTACCGGAAACATTGAAACGCTTTTAGTTACTGACCCTTATTCAGTTTCGCTAAGTACCAATGGCCGTTTTTCACGATTTGTCAATCTTGCTGATGAGGACTTAAAGCCTGAAGGGTGGGACACGCACGATATACCCACTATCGAAAACCCAGAAGATGCTGTTATTTATGAAGGACACATTCGCGATTTCAGCGTAAGAGATATGTCAACAAGCGAGGCAAATCGCGGTAAATATTTAGCGTTTACAGAAGAGGGGACGGCACCTGTAGCGCATCTTCAGAAACTTGTTGATGCGGGTCTCAATTACTTCCACATATTGCCTGCTAATGACATTGCGACCATCGATGAAAGCCCAAGTAATACCATAGACTTGTACGATACCGTTGGTGCGCTTTGTCGATTAAATAGTAGTGCCGCTGTTTGTGAAGAAGAAAATGCCTCTACGTTACTTATTGATGTTTACAATTCTTACGACCCATTAGCACAAGCTGCGAAAGCACAGGCGTTAACCAATGATCTTCGCGGTGTAGATACGTTCAACTGGGGTTACGATCCTCACCATTTCAATGCGCCAGAGGGAAGTTACGCATCGAGCGCGGAAGGGGTTGAAAGAATCATCGAAATGAGAGCAATGATTCAAGCTTTGCACGAAATGGGTCTTCGTGTCGCACTAGATGTCGTATACAACCATACTAATGCGTCGGGTGTATTTTCAAAGTCGGTATTAGATAAAGTAGTACCTGGGTATTATCACCGCTATGAAACAGACACAGGTGCTATTGTAAGAGAGACCTGCTGTGACGATACAGAGCCGCGCAACATCATGATGGAAAAGTTCATGGAAGATTCGCTGCTTATCTGGACTGAGCATTACAAGTATGACGCCTTCAGGTTCGACATCATGAGCCAAGCAACAAAAGATACGATGATTCGCTTACGCGACGCTGTACAAATGCTTGATGAAGATAATTATTTCTATGGCGAAGGCTGGACGAAGATTGATCGTGGTTACGAGCAAGCTAATCAGCTAAACATGGCTGGCACTGAAATTGGGACGTTTAACGACCGCATTCGTGAAGCAATTCGTCAAGGCAATATCTTTAACCCTGAATCTGATTCACTGCTTTACGACCAAGACCGCGTAAAAATGGGAATGATTGGCACACTAAAAGACTACGTGCTAGAAACTTCAGCAGGGAGTGCCGGTGCAACGAGTAATCTTGGCGGCTACGCCGATGACCCCGCTGATATTATTAATTATGTATCCAAGCATGATAATGAAACCTTGTGGGATCAGCTCAATTATACCTTACCTCAAGACATAAGCTTGCAAGAACGCGTTCGAGCGCAAAACGTTGCAATGGGTATCAACTTAGTGTCACAAGGTATCCCGTTCTTACAGATGGGGGGGGACATGCTGCGTTCTAAGTCAATGGATCGCAACACGTACGACTCTGGCGACTGGTTCAACTACGTTGATTTTACTTACCAGACCAATAACTGGAATGTAGGGCTCCCGTTAGCACAAGACAACGAAGGTCGTTGGGCTGAGATGGGAGAGTTTATCTACGACCCAGAACGTGCAGCGAGTATGGCAGACATTACGTTTGCTTCAGACGTTTTTGCAGAATTGCTCGCTATACGTATGTCTAGCCCGCTTTTCAGGTTGACCAGCAGTGAACAAATTATTGACCGCATCGGGTTTCACAATATTGGCGCACGCCAACAGCGTGGACTGATAGCCATGAGCATTGACGATGGTTTAGCTTCAGAGGGAGAAACACCTCGTGAAGACTTAGACATGCTGAATGACGCAGTAATGGTTCTGGTTAATACTGGCTATGAAGAAAAATCCATCACGGTAAATACTGCAACAGGTTTTACGCTTCACGCTATGCAGGTGAGTTCTGTTGATGAAGTTGTTCGCAACGCTTCCTTTACTGAAGGCGAAGACGGAAACGGGATTTTTACCGTTCCTGCTATGACTATAGCTGTTTTTGTTAAACCTCAAACTGGTGCACAAGGTTACGGCTTATCAGCATTTGCAACATCAGGTGCACCAGATGTTGTGCCATATGGTGATACTACTGCGTATCTGCGCGGCGACATGAATGGCTGGTCGACTGACGATGCATTTACCTACCGCGGCAATGGTATTTATCAAGTTGCAGTAACACTTGAAGCAAGTACCACATACGCATTTAAGTTCGCATCTGAAAACTGGGATACCATTAACTTTGGTGCGGCTGACGGCGACAGTGGAGTGGTCGTTGAGAATGAAGAGAAAGTGTTAGCGCGTACCAATACTAACCTGTCATTCACACCAAGCATTGGTGCAACCTACTTGTTTATAGTAGACGCATCAGATAATGAAGCGCCTATTTTAACCATTGAAAACGAAGAGCCCTATGTTGGTACGTCTGTGTTCCTTCGCGGTGCAATGAATGGATGGGGCACTGACGAAGAGTTTGTGTATCAAGGTACTCGTATATACACCTTTGCGCGTGTTTTATCTCCGGGCACTTACGAGTTTAAAGTAGCGTCAGAGGACTGGAGCACGGTCAATTTTGGAGCACTTTCAAACGATGATGCAGACCGAAACATTGTGCCAGGACAAACACTTTCATTAGGTCGTACTAATGACAATATGGTGTTAACTATTGAAGAAGAAGACCGCTATGTATTTGTCTTCGATGTTGATGACCCTGATTCACCAACAATAGGCGTATTTAAAGAAGCTTATTGGGGCGACACTGATGTATATGTTCGAGGTGGCATGAACGGTTGGGGCGCTGTAGATAGGTTTAGTTATCAGGGGGACGGTATTTATACTGCTGAACTGGAGCTTAGTGCCGGAAGTGTTGAATTTAAAGTTGCTTCAGAAGATTGGTCGACTGTTAATTTAGGTAACCCAAATGATGCTGACTCTAATGTTGTCACCATTGGCGAAACTAAGATATTAGGCGCTAGCAACAATAACTTGATGCTTGAAGTCGCTGAAGCGGGCCTGTATGAATTTAAGGTAACAGGCCCCGATGGTAATTCTCCAATGTTGTCAGTGACCAAGCAGTAATATGTGCTCTTTATACTGATTATAAAAACCGCGGTCTTTACCGCGGTTTTTTTTGGTATGTAATTTGATTATGTAATGAGACAGTAAGATTAAAGAAACTTAAGGAGAAGTTATGAAAAAGGCACTGGTAGTGGAGGGAGGGGCGATGCGTGGTATTTTTGCCGCGGGTGTACTTGATAAGCTTATGGAAGACGAAATCTATGACTTTGATTTTGCGATCGGCGTTTCAGCGGGTGCTACAAATCTCTCCACTTATGTTTCTCGTATGCCAGGACTGAGTAAAACAATCATTACTCAGTTTGCAACGAAACGTGAATTTTTTAGCCCTTTGCGATTTATTAAAGGCGGCCACATGACGGATGTGCACTGGTTGTGGCACTACGCAAAAAAGGCACTTTCGATACCCAGTATCAATGATCAGCAAACCATCCCTCTATTTGTGGGGGTTACCAATATAGCCAGTGGTGAATGTGAATATTATCGCGCTGCAGCAGATAATGTTGACGAACTCATGGTAGCGTCTTGTGCTATTCCAACAGCATACCGAGAGTCCTCTTTAGTGAATGGTATAGCCTACGTGGATGGTGGTGTAGCAGATCCGATACCTGTCAAAAAGGCTTACGACATGGGGGCAAGAGAAATTACCGTTATTCTCTCGCAGCCTTACGGATTTACTAAGCCTGAACTTAAATCTACGTGGTTACTAGAGAAGATGTACGCAAATACACCAGCACTGTTGGATAAAATGCTTAAGCGTGCATATATATACAATGAAACCCTTTCCTTTATAACTAACCCGCCTGCAGATTGTGAAATTAAGTTAATTGCGCCAAACGATGCGTTTGACGTTAAGCGACTCACCATGAACAAAAGAAAGCTACTGAAAGGGTATGCGCAAGGAAAACGAATGGGCAGACGATATACCAAGTTTTCTAAACAGGTGTCGATTCAAAGAAGTGCATAGTGTAGTGTGTGGTGATGGGTGTAACTGCGGGTGTAGCGATACGGCAACAAAACACGTTTACCGACATTTATTTACAGTTAATCGAACTGGTCATTTAAAAAATGCAATTATTTCAAGTGCATGCAGTGTTTCAAATCGCAGACGGTTAATTCCTCTGACGACATTGATATACATCGGAGATGCAGAATAAATTAAAATCATGGTTACGTGTAACTGATTTGTCTTTATTTGGATATTATGGATAAAGAGATATTGATAATAGTGTTTTGATTGTAACTTATTGTATCTGATGGATTTATATTGTCTCATTAGCCTTTCTTATCGTCTCCCGTGTAAAAAAAGGCATAACATCATCAATGTCGTAAAAATTTTACACAACGTTGGCCCTTTCTTTGCAAAGTGTCTTCCCTAGCAATCAGTGCTTTTGGTAAATGCGCCGATAAATAAAATACTAGCGTTCGAACACCGCTATTGTGTTGCTCGACTAGAGACGTCCGTAGAGCCTGAAGCTGAATTATAAAAGTTAATAAAACTATCTGACTGCTATCCGATATTAAAAAAGTGCAAGGAAAGCAATAAAACCTTGCCGCAATGGTAGATACAGATGTCATTAAATGGCAATATCGCTAACCATTACAAAAAGCATACATTCATTTACGTGCAAATTTTGAATCAGAGAGTATCAATAGGCTTAGTTAACCCTAAAAATCCGGTTAATGTGGCGTCAATTCTTCGTGCAGCAGGGTGCTATGGTGTCGCCAGTGTATTTTATACAGGTCAACGTTATCGTTTTGCTAAAGGCTTTAACGCTGATACAAAGGCGTTTCATAAAAAAATACCGACAATTGGCGTAGATAGTTTGAAAGATGTGATACCGAAAGGAGCATCTGTTGTAGCAGTTGAATTGGTTGAGGGTGCAACACCGTTGCCTGAGTTTAGTCACCCAGCCAACGCGTTCTATATGCTTGGACCAGAAGATGGCAGTATATCTGAAGAAATACTGCAATGGTGTGATCATGTAGTTTATGTACCCACATATTCCTGCATGAATTTAGCCGCTACGGCGAACGTATTGCTGTACGATAGGTTGTGTAAATCGGATTTTCAAAAGGGCGATGCGCTAATTAGAAGTAGCCGTGATAACAATAACAAAACAACAATTAAATCGAACTAAGGTGTTATTCAGACTAGGAAGTTACCCAAACGCCTAAAAATAATTAAATCAGGGGAACTTACATTGAAGCATAGAACAATAAGCGCTATCAAAGTGCTAAATAGTGTCGTGTCTAAAAAACTAAAAGAGTTACCATCTGGGTTTTCACCATTTAAAAAGAAGTTATCGTTAGATCAGGCAATTACTCGGTTTTTCTTCAGCCGATATGAGTTGGTGGTAGCTAACGATAGCGCTGATAAAGCAGTGAGCTACAAAACGCGTCATAAAGTTTATTGTGAAGAAATGAAGTTTGAGCAAGAAAACCCTCAAGCTATCGAAAAAGACAAATTCGATGACCGCGCAATTAACTGCTACATAAAACATCTTCCGACAGGTGAATGTGCGGGTACCATACGGTTGGTTTTGCCCACAGAGCAGGGATTGTTATTACCACTTGAAGAAAAATGTAGCGATGCCATCAACGATGATGGACTACTACCTTCTAATTTAGAGCCAGACAGTGTATGCGAGATATCCCGCTTGGCGATACCTCGTGAATTTAGGGAACGTCAGTTGCGTACTAGCGTTTTTAAATTAAACAAGACTCCTTCAAAGCTGAGAGGCAGAACAAAATCGTCAAGTATGGAGCAGCTGCCATATCTTTCTGTTGCGCTTTATTTAATGGCGCTAAGCCTTTGCTTGAAACTAGATATTAAGCATGCATATGTTCTTATGGAGCCCAAATTGGCCAGAAGACTAAGGTCGTTTGGTATCAACTTCACGTCTGTTGGCGATGAAGTTGAGTTTAATGGAAAGCGAGTTCCCTACAGAATATCTGCGTCAAAATTAGTTGATAGTCTGACCAAGCCTTTAAACGGTTTCTATCGCGAAATAGACAATGAGCTTCAAAAAGTTGCCGACACTATCAGCGTTCCAAAAGCGCCGGCAAGAAATAACGTACTGAAGATTGCTAAAGCCGCATAAGGGGCGTAAAAACAACAATTTGTAGTCTTTAGATTTTGTTACAAAAAATTTATTTTTTGATTATAAAAGGCGCAATGTCCTGAAAATAAAGGGGCAAATTTACAATTCTTTACACTTTGCTGGCAATTAATTGAATTAAAAAGTGTTAAGGGATTGAATGCTTAAAAACATAGGGTTATCTTTTCTTAGCTTACACTCGTAAGCGAAAAATAATAAAAGGGAAACCACATGTTTAATAAAAGCTTAGTCAATACAGCTGTCCGAAATGCAACGCTTTTCGGATTAGTTGGTACTCTTGCTTTCCCGGTAATGGCACAACAGCCAACTGAATCCGAGGAAGAAGCGGTAGAAAAAATTCAGGTCACTGGCTCTCGTATTAAGAGATCAGAGCTTTCTACTCCGGCACCAATCGTTTCTGTAAGCGCAGAAGAAATCCAACGTTTTGGTACGCCTGACCTAGGTAGTATTCTTGCTGAGTTACCTGCTATTGCAGCGGGCTCAACGCTAATTGGTAACAACAACAGCAATGCCAATGCAGGTTTGAGTTCTCCTGACCTACGTTCACTTGGTTAAAACCGTACACTGACCCTAGTTAACGGTAAGCGCCATGTTGCAGGTTCTCCATTCTCTAATGCAGTTGATACGGGTTCAATCCCAGCTGCAATGATTGAGCGTATTGAAGTTATCACAGGTGGTGCATCTGCGATCTACGGTTCTGACGCTGTTTCTGGTGTAATCAACGTAATTCTTCGCGATGACTACGAAGGCGTTGAATTGAACTTTGACGGTTCTGCAGATTTAGAAGATGTAGGTGCTCGCACTAATAACTACAGTGCATTAGTTGGTGCAAGTACTGAAGATGGCCGTGGTAACGTAACCTTCTTCGCAGAAATGAACAACATCGCAGAAGTAATGGAACCTGACCTTCAACAAGCGGAAGCGTGGGGCACTATCGTAAACCCAGATAACACGGGTGAAGATGATGGTATTCCAGACCGTCTTCGTCGTCGCTATGTTGGTTCAGAAATGATCAACGGCTTTGGTGTAATTAACCCATTTGGTGGTGGTCCGCGCATTACCTTTACGCCTGACGGTACGCCAATTGACCAAGTAGACCGTATCGGTACAAACAGCTTCGCATTTGGTAATTTCGACCAGCGCTACGACACGGTATTCTTTGGTGAAGACTATCGTAACTATGTGCCTGACCAAGAAACATTGACGTTAGCAAGTACTTTCCGCTACGACATTACTGATAACATCCGCTTCTATGGTGATATCAAATACGTAGACAAGAAAATTGAGCAGCAATTCCAGCCTTCGTTCCGTTTTGGTAACGTTTCAATCAACGTAGAAGACAACGCTTACCTTGATGATGTGACACGTGCACGTCTTCTTGACGGTGGTCAGTCTGTGGTTGGTTTCTCTCGTTTCTTCGACGACATTGGTAACCGTTCTGCATCGAACGACCGTAAACTATGGCGCTTTGTTGGCGGTTTCCAAGGTTTCTTCACACTTAGTGAAACAGACTTTGATTACGACTTGTACTACACCCGTGGTGAGGTTTCTAACAAACGTCGTACGTTAAACGACTTGATCCCAACTAACTTTGTAGCTGCGCTTGATTCTGTAATCGACCCAGCAACAGGTGAAGCTGCATGTCGTAGTCAAGTTCCTGATGCACAGGGCGAAGGTTACGAGGATCCAGCAGCAGTAAACGGTCAAAATTGTGTACCTTTTAACCCGTTTGGTTTTGGTCAAGCGAGTGCTGAAGCAGTAGATTTCGTATCTGGTGATGTTCAGCGTGAAGACGAAATCACACAACAAATGTTCGGTGGTACTGTTTCATTCGACTCTACAGAGTGGTTCGAGCTACCTGGTGGTCCAGTGGGTATCGCATTGGGTTACGAATACCGTGAAGAAGACGTAGTAACAACTACCGATGAATTCACTAAGCAAGGTTTCTTCACTAACGCGGCGACACCTGATTCATTCGGTGGTTACGACGTAGAAGAATTCTTCATTGAATTACGTCTACCGCTACTTGCTGATGTAGCATTTGCAAAAGAGTTATCAATTGACGCTGCATACCGTGCTGCTGACTATTCACACGCGGGTAGTGCAGATGCATGGCAAGTAGGCTTCATGTGGGCACCAATTGAAGACTTGAGAATTCGTGGTACGGTTGGCGAAGCAGTACGTGCGCCTAACGTAGACGAAGCTTTCTCGCCATTGTCTCCTGGTTTTGCTCGCGTAAGCGATCCATGTGATGCTGATAACATCGATGATGATCCGGATCGTCGCGCTAACTGTGCCGCGTTGGGTATTCCAGAAGGTTTTGAAGCGAACGATAACGTAAGTATCGAGATTCTATCTGGTGGTAACCCTGACCTATTCTCTGAAACAAGTGAATCGAGAACAGTGGGCGTAGTGTGGACTCCTGAGTTCATCGAAAATCTATCGGTTACTGTCGATTTCTATGACATTGAAATCGAAGACGCAATCACAGAAGTTACTGCGCAAGATATTGCCGATAACTGTGTAGATGCGACAGGTGGTCCAGATGCGGGCTTCTGTGCGCAAATCGACCGTGGTGCTGATTTTGATATCGACCTAGTTCGTTCTGGCTTTATCAACGCGTCAGCAATCAATACAGCGGGTGTGGAATTCCAAATCCGTTACACAACTGAACTAACAGAGTTTGACCTTCCAGGTGAAATTCGCTTGAACCTACAAGGTAACAAAGTGAATGAGCTTGAAGTGTTTGAATTCCAAGACCGTCCAGATGAAATCAACGTAGAAGTAGGTGAGCTTGGCGACCCTGAGTATCAGTTCCGTACTATTGTTGATTACCGTATTGATGAGTGGAACTTTAACTACACTAGCCGTTATATCGACCGTGTAGCAACGTTTGACGTTTCACCAGGTGGTGGTTCTCCAGAAGATACTGATCCAGGTTTCGTAGGAAGCATCTGGACTCACGACTTCAGTGTTGAATATATGTATAGCGAAAACGTAGACATGTATGTTGGTCTTCGTAACGCGTTCAACAAACTGCCTCCAGGTTACACATTCGACCCACTTTACGACTTGTTGGGTAGACGTGTTACTGCTGGTGTAACAGTACGTTTTGACTAAGTCCATTCTCCCCGGACACAGCCACCTCATTTGAGGTGGCTTTTTTGTTTCTTGAATACGTATGCATGTTTTTTAACAATCGTTTAACGCGTATCCTGTTAAAACCTTGAATCAACAAAATGTATCCATGCGTACACTAAAGCATTCTTTTCGGTTTAAACCACTTACGCTTGCTATGCTGTCCATAGGATTATTAGCATGCACCGACTCTTCAACTATGAACACCAACAAAGCTGAATCTGCCCCAGTAGCACAAAGCGTTGAACAAACCAATGACGATACTGTGCAGTACATAAGCGATGAACGAATTGGTAAGCCTGTTGTGTATCAGGTGTTTACGAGGCTATTTGGTAACACCAATACGACCAACAAAGCATGGGGCACACTAGAAGAAAACGGCGTGGGTAAATTTGAAGACTTTACCCCACAAGCTCTTGCCGCTATTAAAGCGCTAGGTACAAGTCACATTTGGTACACTGGTGTTCCACATCATGCATTAGTAACAGACTATACCGAGTACGGTATTTCACAAGATGATCCTGATGTTATCAAGGGCAGGGCTGGCTCTCCCTATGCTGTAAAAGACTATTACAACGTCAATCCTGACCTAGCAACTGACCCAGCAAGGCGTTTAGAGGAGTTTGAAGCGCTTATTAAGCGTACTCATGAAGCGGGTATGAAAGTGATTATCGATATTGTGCCAAACCATGTCGCTAGAGACTATCGCTCGCTTTCCGCACCAGAAGGTGTCGCTGATTTTGGTGAAAACGACGATACGTCTGTGGAGTATGCTAAGAATAACAATTTTTATTATGTCGTTGGCGAAGGTTTTAAAGTACCTACATCTGAAAACTATAAAGTGTTGGGTGGCGAGCCACACCCGTTAAGTGATCAAAAGTTTGATGAATTCCCTGCAAAATGGACGGGAAATGGCGCACGAGCTGCTAAGCCAGATATCAACGATTGGTATGAAACCGTTAAGGTGAATTATGGTGTAAGGCCAGACGGCACTTATGATTTTCCGTTGTTACCAGCGAATTATGCTAACCAAGGTATTGAACAGCACGCTCAATTTTGGCAAGACAAAGTACTACCAGATTCTTGGTATAAGTTTAGAGATATTGCGCACTATTGGTTAGATAAAGGTGTTGACGGTTTTCGCTACGATATGGCTGAAATGGTACCTGTTGAGTTTTGGTCATTCTTAAATAGCAGCATTAAACAAAAAAATCCTGATGCATTCCTCTTAGCTGAAGTGTATCAGCCTGACAAATATCGAGATTACATTCATAAAGGGAAGATGGACTATCTTTACGATAAAGTAGGCTTTTACGATACGTTGAAGCAGATAATGCAAGGAAAGGGGAGAGTCAGTGAGTTGGTCGCTATTCATTCTGAGGTCAGTGATATTGCGCCACATATGCTACATTTTCTTGAAAATCACGACGAACAGCGCATCGCAAGCCCAGGTTTTGCCGGATCTGCAGAAAAAGGCAAGCCGGCACTAGCGGTAAGTGCACTTATAAGTGCATCACCTACGCTACTGTATTTTGGTCAAGATGTTGGTGAAGATGGCAGTGAAGAGACCGGCTTTGGTGATCCTACTAGAACATCTATTTTTGACTATGTAGGTGTTCCTGCCCATCAACGTTTTATGAATAACGGTAAGTTTGATGGCGGTGGCTCTACCAAAGACGAGTTGGCACTGCGTGAGTTTTACGAAGACGTTATGGCTATCGTTTCTTCTAACTCAGCAATAAAAGGGGACTTCGTTAACCTTCACGACCTAAACCTTGGTACCCAAGGTTCAG
Organism: Alteromonas sp. McT4-15; assembly: GCF_020515205.1. Classification (NCBI taxonomy): domain Bacteria; kingdom Pseudomonadati; phylum Pseudomonadota; class Gammaproteobacteria; order Alteromonadales; family Alteromonadaceae; genus Alteromonas; species Alteromonas sp. McT4-15. Next base: position 12,507 of record NZ_JAJALG010000039.1, on the reverse strand, counting down.
CTTATAGCGAACAGCAGTTTGCATTTGCGCGAATAAACGAGCAAAAAGGGTTTGTAGTTGTTGCTAATTTCGAAGAGAGCGAGGTTGATAATATTACATTATCTCTTCCTAAAACCCTAATCTCTAAGTCGGCGCCTTCGCAAGTGCTTACAGCATTACTTAGCCACGAAGACGTTGTTATAAGCGATAGCGGTGAGCACTTTACTGCTGAGCTAACACTTAAAGGGCTTGAAACTAAGGTGTTTGCGTTTTAACACCACTTTCACTTTTTAATTAATTCGCTCAAGGCCAGGTAATTACCTGGCCTTTTCAATTAAGCCGTACAAATTCTGCTCGCTGTGACTATAGGCTTGCTGCTTAGCACCGTGAATACGTATGCAGTGCATTGGTCTTACTTAAGAACAAAGGTAGTATCAACGTACCTTCATCTGCTTAACGTATTTTTAACAAGAGGTCACAGTGGCAACCATAAATTTTAAAAAAGCTAACCTAATAAGCCGAGAAAATCGTTATTCCTCATCGGCGTGTTTATTGGCCATAGCAAGTTTAGCGTTTCCCACAATTGCCAATGAACTTACGGTTTCGCCGCCAAACTGGTGGGTAGATATGGCAGCTAGCGACGTAGAGTTGATGGTTTATGGCGATGATATAGCAGACGATACCGTAATGGTTTCAAAAGGCGCTGTAAGTATTACGAAAACCCAAGCACTAGATAGCGAAAACTATTTATTTGTAACGTTAAATACTGAAAAAGCCAAAGCAGGCGAAGTCATTTTAACCTTTACCGACAGTGATGGAACGGTTCGCGAAAAATCATATTCTTTGCTTAAACGCAAAGCGGGTTCAGCACAGAGACAGGGTTTTAGTCCTAAAGATGCTATTTATCTTATAGCGCCAGATCGGTTTGCTAATGGTGACCCTTCAAATGACAACGTCGAGGGCTATAAGGACACAGTCGATAGGGCTGCAAAAGGCGGTCGACATGGCGGTGATATCAAAGGAATAATAGATAATCTCGGTTACGTTAAAGAGATGGGCTTTACCCAAATTTGGACGATGCCTCTACTTGAAAATGCGATGGATAATTACAGCTATCACGGCTATTCAACAACAGATTATTATCAAGTAGATCCGCGCTTCGGTTCCAACCAAGATTATGTCGAGCTTAGCGAAAAAGCGAGTGAAGCGGGTATCGGTATTATTATGGATATGGTCTTAAACCATATTGGCAGCACTCACCAATGGATGAAGGACAAGCCTTCGCAAGATTGGATTAACAATAATGGTGTATTTGTGGGTACGACGCATAAGCGTGAATCGCTGCATGACCCTCACGCCGTAGAAAGCGATAAAATTGGGTTTAGCGATGGCTGGTTTGTTCCCACAATGCCCGACTTGAACCAGCGCAATCCTCACCTTGCTAACTACCTTATTCAAAACGCTATATGGTGGGTCGAATTCGCAAATTTAAGTGGTATCCGTGTAGATACATACTCTTATCCTGATAAAGACTTTCTTAGCCAGTGGACTACACGCCTTATTGAGGAGTATCCAAACCTTAATATTGTCGGTGAAGAATGGTCAGTGAACCCTGCTATAACTGCATACTGGCAACGAGGCAGTCATAAACATGACAACTACGTCAGCGCCTTACCATCGGTCATGGATTTTCCATTACAAACTGCTTTGGTAAAAGCACTTGATAGTGCAGAGAGTTGGAATTCAGGTTTCATCAGTGTTTATGAAACACTGGCAACTGACTTTTTGTATGCAGAGCCAAATAACCTCGTTGTCTTTGCTGACAATCACGATATGAGCCGTGTGTTTACTCAACTTGGACATGATGTGCGTAAGTGGAATATGGCGATGACGTTTTTCTTAACAACGCGCGGTATACCTCAGGTGTTTTACGGCACAGAAATCTTAATGCAAAACGAGGGGACAACAGACCACGGCGTTATTCGTACTGACTTCCCGGGGGGCTGGAAAGAGGACACGGATAAAAACGCGTTCAGTGGTAAAGGTCTGTCTGAAGAGGAGCGCTGGGCACAGCAACGAACAAAATCGCTGCTTTCACTACGCCGCGAATACCCAGCACTTTTTGAAGGCGAGTTGAAACATTATGCACCAAAGGATGGCGTGTACACCTACTTTAGAGTGAATGAAAACGATAAGTCTCGCGCACTGATGGTCATTTTGAATAAAGAAGAAACCGATGTTGCTTTAAGTCAGTACCGCGAACTGTTAGGGCGCTACACTAAAATTACACGATTAGACGATGGCAAAGTTATGCGCACTTCAGATGTGCTATCTTTACCAGCGATGTCTGCCACTGTCTTCATTGCACAATAACTCGCAGTTTTAATATTAACAATAAATAGAGCAAACTATGCAAACAACACAACCTCGCCTGTCTTTTTGGCAAATTTGGAATGTCAGCTTTGGCTTTTTAGGTGTTCAATTTGGTTTTGCACTGCAAAACGCGAATGTCAGTCGAATCTTGTCAGATTTAGGTGCAGATCTACATTCACTGTCTTTGTTTTGGTTAGTCGCGCCTATTATGGGCCTAATTGTACAACCTATAGTGGGTTCAGCTTCTGATAGAACATGGAATAAATTAGGGCGACGACGTCCGTTTATATTAGCGGGGGCGATTGCTGCGGTAATTGGTATGATCCTGTTGCCAAACGCGCCAATCTTTGTTGCCTTTTTAGCGCCTATGCTAATGGGAGCATTGATGGTGGCACTAATGGATGCGTCATTTAATGTATGTTTTCAACCATTCCGTTCGCTTGTATCAGATATGGTGCCTCCTTCGCAGCGCAATGTCGGATATTCGATTCAATCGCTCTTAATCAACATTGGCGCGGTTATTGGCTCTATTCTTCCGTTTGTGTTAACGAACGTAATTGGTCTTGAGAACACTGCTCAAATGGGAGAGGTTGCTCCTTCAGTAATGTGGGCGTTCTATATTGGTGCTACGGTTTTACTTGGTACCGTAATTTGGACAGTCATTCGCACTAAAGAGTATGCACCAGATGAGTACAATCGCTACAAGGGCTTAAGCGATGCCGATGTTGCTGAAATGTCTAAAGAAAAGGCCCCACTTTTGAAGCGTTTGGGCGAGTTCTTTGACCTTGTTATCAATATGCCCAAGACGATGAAGCAACTTGCTGTAGTGCAGTTCTTTTCATGGTTTGCACTTTTTATTATGTGGGTTTACACCACACCTGCTATTACGCAGCATATTTGGAACGTGGATAAGCAATGGTTTGACCCCGCGTTTATTGCTGCGGCGCCTGTTGTGCCAGAAACAATCACAATGGCGAAAGGCGCTGCCGGTGATTGGGTGGGTATTCTCTTTGCTGCTTATTCAGTATTCGCGGCTATCTTCTCAATTTTTCTTGCGCGTTTAGCCGATAAGTTTGGCCGAAAAATGGTTTATGCGGGGGCACTGGCACTCGGTGGTATAAGCTACGTTAGCTTCTTGTTGTTCCAAGATCTGACTATGGTTAACGTAAATTTACTTATCACTGAGGTTACTGTTCCTCTAGGCGCCGTAAAATTACTTATCCCAATGATAGGCGTAGGTATAGCATGGGCAGCTATTCTAGCGATGCCTTACGCCATGTTGGCGGGGGCGCTACCAGCAAATAAAACAGGTGTGTACATGGGTATATTTAACTTTACCGTTGCAGCACCTCAAATTGTATCGGGTTTAACTGCAGGCTGGATCTTAAGCAGCGTATTTGAAAATGATGCAAAATACATCATTGTAGTTGCGGGTATCTCAATGTTAATTGGCGCAATAGCAGTATTCTTTGTGAAAGAAGCAGATACAAGCGCATTACAAGAAGAAAAAGGAGAGTAGCGCGATGTCTTTTAAGCTAAAAGCACTTGCATTAACCTTGACCTCGCTATTAACCGGCGCATGTTCAACGCAGCATGTACAAAACGATAGCCAGTTGCAAACAAATGAAACGGAAATTGTTGGTACTAACGTGCCTTTTGCCAGCGAAGCGGTTTATTTTGTTGTTACCGACCGATTTGTTGATGGTGATCCTAGCAACAACCATGAAGACCAGGGGGGCGACCATCCAACTTGGCAGCTACCACTTGAAGGACCCGACGGAAAAAAAGCCTATGTGGGTTATATGGGCGGCGATCTTAAAGGCATTTTGAATAATGCAGATTATATAGCCGATTTAGGTTTCACCGCTGTATGGATGACACCAGTAGTAGATAATCCCGATTATGCATTCAATGGTGATGAGCCTATTACTTATGGTGGCGCTTTTAAAGATGGTGGTAAAACAGGTTACCACGGCTACTGGGCCACTAATTTTTACAAAGCCGATGAACACCTGGTAAGTGATGATCTCAGTGTAAAAGATTACACAACACAAATGCGCGAAAAACACGGTCTTAAATCGGTATTCGACATTGTTGCCAATCATGGCAGCCCTAGTTTTACCATGGAAAAAGATCTACCGGGATACGGAGAGCTGTATGATGCTCAGGGGAAATTGGTGGCAGATCATGGAAATTTAGCACCTGAAGAACTGGACCCAGAAAATAATCCATTACACGCTTTTTTTCATAACTACCCAGACCTAGTAAAGCTTTCTAACTTAGACGATGAAAATCCATTGGTGAGAGACTATTTGATTAATAGTTATCTGTATTGGATATCGCAAGGTGCTGATGCGTTTAGGATAGATACTATTCGCCATGTCCCACATTCATTTTGGCGAGAAGCTTCAGACCGAATCCGTGCAGAAAACCCTGACTTCTTTATGTTTGGCGAAAGCTTTGACTATGAAGCAAATAATATTGCACAGCATACACTGAAGAAAAATGGTGGCGTAAGTGTTCTAGACTTCCCAATGCAAAAAGCGATGGTTTCAGTGTTTGAAAAGCCACTTGAAAGTGATTTTTCAGCACTTGAAAAGGTGCTATATCTTACGCATGGCCCTTATCAAAACCCTTATGAACTTACTACGTTTTACGACAACCACGATATGGCGCGTATGAATGCTACTGATGAGGGATTTATTAACGCACACAACTGGTTGTTTACGGTGCGTGGAATACCTGTTGTATATATGGGGTCAGAGGTAGGTTACATGCGTGGTACGGCTGAACATGCTGGTAACCGAAACTACGTGGGGCAAGATGTACTCGATAGTGCTATGTCTCACCCCATAGGTATCGCGCTAAAACGCATTGCAAACGTGCGAAAGACAACACCAGCGTTGCAGCGTGGCATTCAAGTTAATGTGGAATTAAATGGCCACAAAGCAATATTTTACCGCGTACTGCAAAATCAAGATAACGCACAAACAGCATTGGTGCTGTTGAATAAAAGTGACCAAGCAGACAATTTCACTGTGAGCAACTATTTGCAAGAAGGCGAATGGGTTGAGCGCCTAAGCGGTGAAAAACGCACAATAGAAAAAGGACAAGCGTTGCAATCTCAAGTTGCACCTAATGGCGTACAAGTGTGGGTGTTAGAGGGGGCACCTTCTAATGAAGCATTACTAGAAGCTGTGCGCTTTCAGTTATCAAGACAATAACGAGAGCGTTACAAATATACCGGAAACTAAAAAGCGCCTAATTAATGGCGCTTTTTAGTTGATTATTGGCTTTTAGTTGCCTTGTGCTCTAAAGCTCTACTGCTTTATCGCTGCCGCAAGATTGTCGGATAATAATATCTGCTGGCATTAAGTAATCTTCCACGGCTTCATTATTAATTGCTTTTAGCAACGTATTGACCAGTAGCTCTCCCGCAAGCTTGGTATTTTGTTGGACGGTGGTTAGCGCGGGCGTGGTATACGCAGACACAGCAATATTGTCGTAACCCACCACAGCGACTTGTTCGGGGACACTAATTTTTGCTTGACGCAGCGCTCTAAGGGCACCCATCGCAATAAGGTCTGAGGCACACACGATAGCTTCTGGCAACTCATTGCTTTCAATAAGCGACTTCACTGCCAACGCCCCCGCATCTTCTGTAGAGATTGCATTGCGCTGTACACTTCGATGGCTCAACTTATTGGCACTGAGTGCGTGGTAATATCCATCAAAACGCGCTTTAAATTCAGGTGCGTGTTCCCCATTATCTCCTAGGAAGGCAAATGAAGTTTTGCCTAGCGAAAGTAGATGCTCAGTAATACTTTGCCCGCCTTGGAAATTGTCGCACCCAATACTCACCCCTGGATGAGCTTCATCTGGCGCGCCCCAGCGAACAAAATGGGTTCCCTGTGACTCTAGCTGAGCAACCTTTGTTTGGTAATCGGTATAGTCGCCGTAGCCGAGTAAAATAATGCCATCTGCTTTATTAGAATCCTCGTATTCTGCATGCCAATCGTCCTCTAGGTTTTGAAACGAAACCAAAAGGTCATAATTTGCATGCGCACAGGCACGTGTAATACTTCCTAACATCGCCAGAAAGAACGGATTAATCATTGAGTCATCAGAAGTAGGGTCTTCAAACAACAACAAGGCAATGGTACTGCTTTTTTGTTTCCTCAAGTTACTCGCGTTTTTATCTACTTTATAGTTAAGTTCGCGAGCAATTCGCTGTACACGGTCTCGTGTTTCTTGATTTACGAGCGGACTATTATTTAATGCTCTTGAAACCGTAGACTGTGATACGCCTGCTAAGTGCGCTATATCGAATGAGGTTGCTTTTTCTTTCATAAACACCATATTTTGCTGCTACGACAGTGTTATCGCACGAATTAGATTACCACAGTTTTTTATTGTTACCTGTATTTTGATGCCTTTTACAAACGTTTCAGACCATTAGTGACCAATTTGTTACAACTTGTGGTCTTTATTCCATCAGTTGTTAGGCTTTACTTAATAAAACATGGTTGATCTAATTGTGACAGTGTTATACTGCAAAAAATTTTTATAGATTTATTAGTGCATAAGGGGAACATGCGAATGGCCGAGACTGAACATCGTCCGACCAACTTTATCCGTCAAATAATTGATAAAGACTTAGCCAGTGGGTTACATGACGCTATCAAAACGCGATTTCCACCAGAGCCAAATGGTTTTCTTCACATCGGCCACGCAAAGTCGATCTGCCTGAACTTTGGTATTGCACAAGACTATACCGGTACATGTAATTTGCGTTTCGACGATACTAACCCAGCAAAAGAAGACATTACTTTTGTTAACTCAATTAAAGAAGATGTTGAGTGGCTTGGGTTTACGTGGGATGGTGATGAACGGTATTCATCAAACTATTTCGATCAGTTACACGCATATGCCAACGAACTTATCGATAAGGGCTTGGCATACGTCGATTTTTCTTCGCAAGATGTTATGCGTGAAATGCGCGGTACGCTAAAAGAGCCAGGAAAAAATAGTCCGTATCGCGACACCGATGTTGAAACAAATAAGCGTGAATTTGCCAAAATGACAGCGGGCGACTACCAGGAAGGCGAGTGTAGTTTGCGAGCCAAAATTGATATGGCATCACCATTTATGTGTATGCGCGACCCTGTGATCTATCGCGTTAAGCACGCACACCATCACCAAACGGGTGATAAATGGTGTGTTTACCCTATGTACGATTTTACGCACTGTATTTCTGATGCTATCGAGGGGATTACACATTCATTGTGTACCCTGGAATTCCAAGATAACCGAAGACTGTACGACTGGGTGATTGAGAACATCAGCATTGACTGCACACCGCGTCAGTACGAGTTTTCACGTCTTAACCTCGAGTACACTGTACTCAGTAAGCGTCGTTTAATTCAATTAGTTGATGAACATCACGTAAGCGGTTGGGACGATCCACGTATGCCCACAATCGCCGGTTTGCGCCGTCGCGGCTATACGCCAGGCTCAATTGTTGAGTTTTGTAAGCGAATCGGTGTAACCAAGATGGATAACATGGTTGAAATGTCCATGCTTGAAGCCTGCATTAGAGATGACCTCAATGTAAATGCACCACGTGCTATGGCCGTACTCGACCCAATCAAGCTTGTTATCGAAAACTATGATGAAGACAAGCATGAAACCTTGGTTGCGCCAAATCATCCGAATGATGACGCAATGGGCACGCGTAATATTGGTTTTAGTCGCGAAGTGTTTATTGAAGCAGAAGACTTCCGTGAATCTGCTAATAAAAAATTCAAACGTTTGGTTTTAGACAAAGAAGTACGTCTTCGCAATGCATACGTGGTTAAAGCCAATCGCGTCGAAAAAGATGCAGAGGGCAATGTTACAACTGTGTACTGTACGTATGATCCAGACACGTTAGGTAAAGACCCAGCGGATGGCCGCAAGGTTAAAGGGGTTATTCATTGGGTTGACGCAGCAACTGCACAGGCGGCGGAATTCAGATTGTACGACCGTTTGTTTAATGTTCCTAACCCAGCAGCTGAAGACGACTTCACCGATGCGATAAACCCAGATTCTCTTGAGATTAAACAAGGTTGGGTAGAAGCAGGGCTTGTTAATAATGTCCCTGAGGTAGGTGCATGGCAGTTTGAACGCACAGGTTACTTCTGTGTCGATAAGGACAGCACGGACGATAAACCTGTATTCAATCGCACCGTTGGTTTGCGCGATACTTGGGCCAAAATAGGCGAGTAGGGCAGCGTCGATTGCGTTAAAAATCAAAAAGCCGCTATTTTATTAGCGGCTTTTTATTGTGTGGCACTTTAGACTTCTTTCGCTTTAGTCTTCTACTTAGGTTGGCAATCTAAAGATTGGCCATTTACATTCACACTCTCGTTACCCATTAAATATAAATACATTGGCATAATGTCTTTTGGTGTTTTCAACGTTTCTGGATTCTCAGCTGGGAATGCTTGAGCGCGCATATGTGTGCGTGTGCCACCAGGATTAATACAGTTAAAACGCAGTGATTTGTTTTGATATTCGTCTGCCAGCGTTTGCATTACACCTTCTGTTGCAAACTTTGAAACCGCGTAGGTGCCCCAAAACGCGCGGCCTTTTCTACCAACACTCGATGTAGTAAAAATTACTGATGCGTTATCGGCTTTTTCAAGCGCAGGGATAAGCGCCTGCGTCATGTAAACCATACCATTGAGGTTTACTTGCATAACATCCTGCCATTCTTGCGCGTCGATGTCTTTAAACGCACTTAAGTGACCGAGAATAGATGCATTGTGTAATACCCCATCAAGGCGACCGAATTGATCGATGATAGTTTGCGTCATTTGTTGGTAATGACTTGGCGTTGCACCTTTTAAATCTAACGGCACAATAGCTGGCTCTTCGCCACCCGCGGCGACTATTTCATCGTAAACAGCTTCAAGTTTGGCGACAGTTCGGCCCAATAGAATGCAAGTTGCACCATGCGCAGCATATGTACGTGCAGCTTCTGCACCGATACCATCTCCTGCACCAGTCACTAAAATAATTTTGCCCTTAAGTAAATCTTGCGGTGCATTATAGTCGTTCATGATTGTCCTTCGAATACATAGTATTAACCCGCGAATGTTTCGCGCTTTATATTGCACGAGATCATACTCAGACTGAGTCACAAGTAAAACATTCAATGAAAAATCTTAGTAAACGTAAAAAAAGTTAACAAAACTGGTTAACAAAACTTTGCAAAGTTGCAACAAAGTCAATAAGATTGAGGAAGATACAACTGGTCTAACATGTTTAAAGCACTTTTCTACGCTCGCAGGAACGAGGTAGAGAGAGCCAATTATCAAAGGCTTAGTTTTAGACAAAGAATAACAACAATGCTTGTAGGGAGTAGAGATGAGAAAACTCGTATTAAGTTCCAGTGTGGCCCTTGCGCTGGGTCTAGCAGGCTGTGGTGGCTCCGATGAAACCCTTTCTGACATTCAGGCCGAAACAGAAGTCCAAACGCCATTTTCACGTATCGTTTTTGATCCAGCTGCTGGCAACTTAAACGTTCCTAATGACCTTCTAATGCTTCCGGGCGATGATGGTTTCTTCGATTACACACTTAACATTCCTGTAGCTGATCCTACGGATTTTGGTGACCCTCAAAACGCACTGAACGTTTTGGACGGTTGGTCAACACAGCATCCATTTGTCATTGATGTACAAACGCCTCCTGGTACTTCATTAGACGCATCTTCACTTTCTGCGGGTGTGTTATTATTCGAAGCAACATTAGGTCTTGACCAGTCTGACCCTGACTGTGCACAGATTACTACACCATCTGCTGGTTGTAAGTTGGGCGATCAACTTACTTTTGGTGTTGACTACGTTTTAAGCCTAGTCGATAGCAATACTATTTCTGTTGTGCCGTTAAAGCCACTTAAGCCTGCTAAGGGTCACATGTTGGTTATGACAACGGCACTAAAAGATTCGTCAGGTAAATCTGTACAGGGTTCTACTACATGGGATTCTGTTCGCCAAGATATCAATACCAACCCACTTTCAAGTGATGCACAGCTGTCACTACAAGGCTTAGTAAATTCATTGGTTAACCCGCTCATTGGCGCAGGTTATGCTCGCGAAGAAATTACTTATGTATCAGCGTTTACAACACAATCAGTTGCCAATTCATTAGATACCATCAAAAAAGTAATGGTAAGTGAATTTGCTATGCGTGCAGCTGCAGGTGATCAAACCGCAGGACAGGCACTTCCGGCCATTGTTGTTGGTGATGTAGACGTAGCACCAACTGCAATGGAAGCACTTGGTCTAGTCAGCGCTGAAGCCGTTGCTGGTGCTATAGCACTTGGCAAACAGAACCTACCACCTGAAGCTGCGCCTCTTATCCCACTTATTGATGCAACTGATTTCAGTGCATTACAAACATGTGCTGGATTAACAGGTACGGTCACGGGCCAATTGGCTGGACAATGGGGTTTAGTAAACGACTTCGCAGTGGCGGTTTCAACCGGTATTCTTGCGCAAGCAGGCCCATTCTGTGCGGCACAACGTTACGAAGGTAACATTGCACTACCTTATTTCTTGGGTGTACCGAGCGCAGAGAACCCTCTTGCCCCAGTAAATACTTTCTGGAAAGCAGCATGTGACAGCGGTATTGTGTTAGCAGGTACGCCACAAGAAGTACTGGCGAGCGAATCTACAACTGCAGGTCCCAATGCCGTATTGTGTTCAGGTTTAGGTTTAGCTGATGTCCGTGTAAACGGTGAAATGCTAGACAGTGCACGAAATATTACTAAGTTCAATCCTTTCCCTCAGCCAAATGGCGGGAACATGGGCAACGAGACCTTAGACGTGCAGGTAACGGTACCAAACCCAGCTGTTGCTGGTGCGCTTGGATTCCCAATTGCAATGCCTGAAGCGGGATGGCCTGTTGTTATCCTTGCTCACGGTATTACTAGCCAAAAAGAAGACATGCTTGCTATTACAGGAACCTTGTCTCTTGCTGGCATCGCAACTATTGCTATTGACCAACCGCTTCACGGCAGTCGTGGTTTTGATTTAAATGGCGATGGTATTGATGAGCTTAACGCAACGACAGTAAGTGCAACGCACTATATGAACCTTGCAAGCTTGCCAACTGCTCGAGACAACCTGCGTCAGAGTGTTTCTGACTTACTTGGTTTGCGTTTAGGTCTAAACGCAGTGGTAGATACTACCGCAGCGCAAAACGTGAAGTTTGATACTAGTCGCGTTTCTATTATGGGTGTGTCGCTAGGTGCAATAACTGGTGGTAATTTCGCAGCGGTTGCTAATACATCGATGGGTGGTGACCTAGCGGCGTTAGACGGCATGTTCGCTGTTAAGCAAGCATCGCTTGAGTCACCTGGAGGTGGTATTGCGCAGTTCCTTCTTGAGTCACCAGCATTTGGCCCACTTATTAAAGGCTTGTTGCTTTCTCAAGCGTCTGAAGACTTTGTGGCTCTTCTTAATCAGCTTTATGGTACGACAGACGTATCAGAAGCGGAATTGGCGTCTGCGGTAGCAACGTTTGAAGCTAATTTAACGGCTGAGCAAGCGGCAGCGGTAAACGCAGTGTTCTCTCAATTCGCCTTTGCAGCTCAATCGGTGATGGATGCAGGGGACCCGACTAACTATGCCACTACACTGGGCGAGACAACTCCAGTTCACATGATGACTGTTGTCGGTGATGGTAGTGAGGCAAACCTACCTGATCAGGTAATTCCTGTAAGCACAGCGTTACCACTAGCAGGTCAGTTACCATTGGCACAGATAATCGGTCTAGAGCAAGTTACTACTACACAGGGCCCGGGCACAGATCCTATCAGTGCGTTGGTGTTGTTTAATAGTGGCGCTCACGCGTCAAGCTTAAACCCTGCATCAAATGCTGCAGTAACAACTGAAATGCAAAAAGAGGTTGCGGGTTACTTGGCCTCAGATGCACTTGCACTACCTATCTCTGATGAGTCAGTAGTCGCTAATTAAAAGAAATATTAGTGTAAATTAAAAGCCGGCGTTTGCCTAATGCCGATCAGTTAAGAAAAGTTTTAGCGATCGGTTGACCGATCTTTTATAGATGTAAAAATCCGATGAGCATTTGCCATCGGATTTTTTTAT
>NZ_JAJALG010000038.1:0-37630 GCF_020515205.1 Alteromonas sp. McT4-15 | reverse complement strand
AAACGCAAACATGGTTCCAATAATTTACTGTCACCAGTAGAGTATGAAAAACGCCATGTTCAACGGCTGGGAAGTGTCTAGGCTAATAGTGGCGATTCAAACACTGCAAAACTGTGAAGACGAAGCTATTCATCTTATTGAGAGTGTGCAAAGCTTTGGCTATGTAATCGCGGTAAACCCGAACGACAAAAAAATTCAGGTTGTCAGTGAGAATATATCTCAACTCTTCAAGGTTGATATTGTTCCCGGTGAAACGCTCATTACAGAGCTTATCGATATACCCGCCCCAGATGCACACACTTTTTTAACTATTCACCAATCTGTTGCCAGCAGTAATACGCGTCGTGCTTATCAGTGGAAATTCGCAGAAAATGCTCTACACCTGGAAGACTGGGAAAAAGAGGGCAGTGGTGTTGCATTTGACTCTAATGGCTTGTTGGTCATTGAACTTGAGCCTACACCACAACTGAGTTACGAAGCGGCGAAACAATGGGTGCCAATGGATGTGGATATTCGTCCACTATTGCCCGACGTAGAACATTGCGAGTCTATCAACGATGTTGCTGATGCTATAGCAAGTGTATTCAAATCCTATATCGGGTTCGACTCAGTGATGGTTTATAAATTTGATAAAGCCTATTGCGGAGAAGTCATTGGAGAAGCTACCCACGTCGATGCTCGTTCTTTCAAAGGATTAAAGTTTCCGGCTTCAGATATTCCAAAGCAAGCACGAGAGCTATACCTTCGAAATAGAGTGCGATGCGTTTACGATGTAGAAGAAAGTCCAATTGGTCTTGTGCCCAGCTTAATCGACGATGACAGACCCCCGCTAGATTTGTCTATGTCAATGGTGCGCTCAGTGTCTCCTATCCATATTCAATATCTGAAGAATATGGGCATACGTTCGTCGTTTTCCGTGTCTTTGGTATTTGAAGGGCGGTTATGGGGCTTGTTGGCATGTCATAATAATACGCCACGATACATCGACCAGAAGAAACGTTTAGTGTGTGAATCGCTTGGTCACCTTTACGCATGGCAGCTCCACACTAAAGCATTACACGAGAAAAAAGAGCAGTTTCAAATTCGACAACGCATGCTCAATAACATTGTTCATCAGCTAACGACGTTTTCGAACCCACTTGAAGCAATAACGCAAAAAGAAAAACAACTTCTTGAAGTGACAGAGTCTTGCGGTATGGCGGTTGTTACGCCAACCGGTAACTATGCCACAGGGAAAACACCTTCAGATTCAACATTAGCCTTCTTGTTGGACAAATTTGCTATAGCGAACTCTGAGCAGTCAATTGCGATTAATCGGCTTGGTGATGAAGTTAATGAAACCCGGGATTTGAATGGTATCCGCGGTATGTATATATCGTGCGTTTCTTCTAAATTGGGGTATTACACGGTTTGGTTTAGAGAACAGAAAGATAAAACAATACGTTGGGCAGGGAAAGAAGCGGCTCGAAAAGACGTGGGTAAATCGCTGACACCACGTAATTCGTTTGATATGTACTTGCAAAGTGTTGCTGATGAGTCGCTAGAATGGACAGAAGACGACAAACTTATTATTGAAGGCTTCGATCACTTATTTATCCCATATGCGTTAAGCCTTAAAGCGTCTTTGGATAAGCAAATCAGTAAATTGGAAGAGCTCGATAAAGCGAAGGATCAATTTCTTGCTAGCATTTCCCACGAACTTCGCTCGCCACTGAATTCGATAGTGGGATGGACCGATTTAGCATTGATGGATGTGAATAATATCGATCGTATGACTGACGCGCTTGGGGTAATTAAACGTGCTGCCTCAACGCAAGCTGCGCTAATCAACGATATTCTCGATTTATCACGCATTATTTCGGGCACAATGAAGCTCAGTACTCACTCACTGAAAGTAGCTAACGCCATTTCTGAAGTTGCGAAATCTTTCGAGGCTGGCTTTGCCAGTAAGAATATTCAACTGAGCATAGCGTGCGATGACGAACACACTCAAATTCTTGGTGACAGCCTTCGTATTAAGCAAGTTATTAATAACCTTTTAAGTAACGCACTGAAGTTCACCGCGAAAGGAGGAACAGTGCACGTGCTGGGTAAACGTGATCATTCCAATTATTTGTTCCGAGTTAAAGACAACGGAAAGGGAATGACCCGAGAGCAATTATCCCACGTGTTCGAACGTTTTTATCAAGGCAAAAACGAGCACAACCGACATGGGCTCGGGCTAGGCCTTTCGATAGTAAAGAGTTTAGTGGAAATGCACGGCGGCGAGATTTACGCAAAGAGTGATGGCCCTAATACGGGCACTACTTTCTTCGTGTCTTTACCCATTGCACCATTGAATCTTCACGAAGATATTATTGAAACCAAAAATGCTGAAATAAGTGACCTTACAGAGTCGCGCCGCTTAGAGGGTTTACGCATTTTGGTCGCTGAAGATGAACAAGACGCTCGCGATTTTATTAAGCTTTTCTTAGAGTCCAATGGCGCCAGAGTTAACGTGGTGAAAAATGGTTTATTGGCATGGAAAGAAGTGAATGATATGCCTGAAGCATTTGACCTGCTGCTATCCGATATAGGAATGCCCGAGCTTGATGGGTTAGGCCTGATTACTAAAATTCGCGCTAGCGAAATTGAGCAAATAGCATCGCTTGATGCCGTAGCACTGACCGCCTATGCGTACACATCAGACCGCGTTAAAGCCCTAAAAGCAGGGTTCTCGAATTACGTTTCAAAGCCTGTAGATGGAGAGGAATTACTCACAATTCTAGAAATGTACAAATAGACGTTTTTTTCGTTTATTAGCAAAATGGGCTCAGCTTTTGGCGTTTTGGGGGCTGCCCATTGTGCTTTGTGCGATATGGTTAAGCCTTTAAATGAAAGGTGACACTATGTTTAGTTTAAAAAAGCGCAGGCAAAAGCAACGCAATGCTTTGGTATCCAAAGCGATATCCAAAAATTCTTCAGAAGTGACTCCCGGGTACGAAGGTCTTACGCTATATCACCGCAAAGCGTGTCCCTTTTGTCGTTATGTGGCGTCCTACCTCAAATCGAAACAGCTAGTGCTAGCCACAAGGGATATTACAACGCGTGTGGCATATGCCGAAGAGCTTATAAAGCAAGGAGGCAAGCGTCAGGTACCATACCTCAGAATAGAGCAAGGTTCGAAAGTAAAGTGGTTGTATGAGTCTGCAGACATCGTTGCATACATAGAAAAGTATAAACCCGCTTAGTAAAAAATAGATACACGCAAGCAAATATCATTTTTTAAAGATACTCACGCATCACAAATATATGTGGTGCGTAAGTTACGATCTATATCACCCACAAGTTGGTGCGATTTGTCTAAAACAGCGTACGAATGGATAAGTTTTGCACTGCTAAAAACGGCAATATTCCCCCATTAGAGAACACTCTTGGGGTGAAATATGT
Source organism: Alteromonas sp. McT4-15 (assembly GCF_020515205.1). NCBI lineage: Bacteria > Pseudomonadati > Pseudomonadota > Gammaproteobacteria > Alteromonadales > Alteromonadaceae > Alteromonas > Alteromonas sp. McT4-15. The sequence goes on along the minus strand of NZ_JAJALG010000038.1, from coordinate 34,201 downwards.
TTACGTTAAATCGCATTGCTCGACTATCACTTTTATTCATATCAATGAATATTGCTTGCGCGCACGCAGGTGAAATTTCCGCTGACTATATAAGAGGTGAGGGAGACGTGGAGGGCATAAAACTCGCCTACCGTTTCGATATCCTAAAGGCCTACGATTTTGACTCAAGAATAAAGGTGTATGCTGAAAGTAGTGTCAACTTTTGGAAGTATGGTACGCCAGAGCACTACGACTCAAATTTTGTTGTTTCTTTATCTCCGGTCCTTCAGTACACATTTTGTGAATGTATGGAGGGTGAACTATACGGTGAAGTAGGAATTGGCCTTTCTTTACTCGATGATACGCAATTTGCTGGAAAGGATGTGAGTACACACTATCAGTTCGAGGATCGGTTAGGTGTTGGGTATCGATTTGGCGAGGCGCGAGAGTATTCTATCGCGTTACGTTATTTTCATTACTCTAATGCGGGCTTTAAAAAGCCGAATCCTGGGCTCGACTTTATCAGCTTTTCCTTTTCAAAAGCATATTAGCGCAGAAACATCGGATATTTTTAATTCTTGCATCAAACACATTCATTTCACTCTCACCGCGTAATAAGATTGTCTATCGATGATCATTGCTATCTAAAGTAGACATAATGGTATAAGTTTAATATTAGTAAAAACTGCAATAATTAAGCGTGTTAACCGTTCTTAGTATACATAATAGTATGCTTTTAAGAGGGACTATGGATACTACCAAGAAGTCAAAGAAAGCACATTTGGTCGAAACGGCACAAAAGCTGTTTTATCGCCAGGGAATTAAAGGTACTGGTATTGATGCGGTGTTAGCGGAGTCAGGTGTTGCTAAAAGAACGCTATACAACCATTTTAAATCAAAAGATGAGCTAATTATTGCTACGCTTAAGCGTCGAGATGATGAATTTATGTCGATGCTCAAACGCTTGGTGGCTAAATTCGAAAAAACAGAAGGCAATGAGGGGCCCTATTGCCGAATTCTAGCCTTCTTTGATGCTATTACAGAGTGGACGCAAATGTCGACGTTTTCAGGTTGTATGTTCATTAATGCGTCGGCTGAGTATCCGCGACAGGACGATCCCATCCATGCGATATGTACAATGCATAAAAAAGTGGTCATTCAATACATTGAAGAGTTAATTGGAAATTTACCACTTAAACAGCCGAAGGAGACCGCAATTAAGCTAGCGCTCCTTGCCGATGGTGCAATTGTTAGCGCGCATACAACGAACCTTGCAGAAGCCGGTGAAATAGCGAAAGATATGGCGCTTATGCTGCTAAGGGCGCAGAGCACAGAGCGCCAGCGTGGATAAATCAAGCGACTAGCGATTGATTGTTTTCTTGCTGCAGCCATTGCATTGGCGATACCCCTAACTTCTTGCGAAATACGCGCGCAAGGGCTGAGCCGTGTTCATACCCCACTTCATATGCCACATAATTAACGGACTTTTCAGCTTTAAGCAGCTTCTGAGCCATAGCCAATCGCAGGGACGTAATGTAGTCATTCGCAGTTTGTCCTACTGCGTCTTTAAACGACTCTGCAAATTTTGACCGTGACATCGCGCCTAGTTGAGCTAATGATTCCAGTGTCCAATTGCGCGCAGGATCAGCGTGAATTGCATCGATAACCTTTGACAGTTGCGGGTGGTTAATGGCAAGTAGCGTACCTTGGTGAAGTTGTCCGTGTTCTGTTGCATAGCGCAACACTTGTAACATGAACATTTCCCCTAATCTGTCAATCATGGTCGATTTTCCAAAGCGGTGCTCACGAACTTCGTCAAGAAGCCACTTTATTGTCCATGAAATAGCATTGTCATGGCTTAATTCAAGATAGAGTTCATCGGGAAGTGCATTCAACACCAAAGTTGGTGTTGGCACATGGAATTTAATACTCGCACTGATAAGTTGCGCAGGTTCATCGCTGATAGATTCTATATGATGCTTAACGGGTTTGGGCATAAACAAAAGCGATGGCTTATCTAACAGTACCTCGTTGCCACCTTGGCGGTATACCTTAACAGCACCTTTCTCTAAAAGGTGTAGCTGGCCTGCGCCACTGAAGTGTTTAATGCCAGCTAATGGGCCTACGTGATTAATAGAGCTGTCAAAGGAGTGTTGGGTGAGTAACTCGCTAATATCTTTCATAATCTATCTCGCAATCAATGTTTGACTAATCAAACCCCATTCCCGTAGCGAGCATCGCCACGACAGCTTAAGAATGAATTTGTACTTGTCTGTCTACTTTATACTCAGCTTACAAGCCTAGCTCTGAAAGGCCAGGGTGGTCATCTGGACGAATGCCAAGCGGCCAATGAAATAGGCGCTCCGACTCTGAAATTGGTACATCATTCAGTGCGGCGAAGCGATTTGTCATGAGTCCATTCTCGTTGAATTCCCAGTTTTCGTTGCCATACGATCTAAACCAGTTTCCCGAGTCATCGTGCCATTCATACGCATAGCGCACGGCTATTCTGTTCTCTTCGAAAGCCCATAACTCTTTGATTAAACGATAATCAAGTTCCTTTGCCCACTTTCTCTCTAAAAAGCGTTTAGCCTCTTCACGACCGCTAATAAATTCAGAGCGATTGCGCCACTGGGTATTTTCGCTGTAGGCGAGTGATACTTTTTCTGCATTACGGCCGTTCCATCCATTCTCAGCGAGGCGCACTTTCTCAATAGCGCTCTCTCTCGTAAAAGGAGGAAGGGGGTGACGTTGTTCTTCACTTTTGCTCATAAGAAGGTCTCTTTGGTGTTTTATTGAACAACTTGATTTTAGTTTAAAGTAGACAGATCTGTATACATTTTGTTTTGCTAAGACTTAGCCAAAAAATGGTTAAATAAGAAATAAGGTGCAGAAAGCGCCTTCTAACGATGTATAGGCGCTTATTGGAGTAAACTGAATTAAGAAGCGAGTGTGGCTAGAGGCTTGTGAACGCAGGGCTCTAAGGCGTGATACTAAAGGTTGCCGCTACCATTTGCGAATGAGGTTTCGATAAATGGTTGCGTCAAGTTGAGATTCTTGCTGTAACGATGTGTCAGAAAGGGTAAGTGCACTTTGTGTATCTTCAATAGTGGCGTATTGCATCCCATCAATATAAAAGCGGCTTTTTGCTGACACTGGCTTTCCGTCAAGAGAGAACGCATATTCTACCGAATGGGAACGGCGGGTTACAGACGACGCGCCGACATAATCAGCCACCCCATCATTATCGATATCCTTGGTTAACCAAGGTTTATTCAACAGTACGTTGTACGTGCCATTGTCTTGCAGGGTAACAATGGCGTCGTTAAATGCGGTAATGGTTTGCTGTGCATTGCTTGCTGTTTTTCTGATCGCCAATTGAAAGCCGGTTTTTACCATGGGTTTAGCAGAAAAGTGCAGCAATTCTTCACTGTCATTGGCCAGCAGCAAGTTAAATTCATCAGCTAGCAGTTTAGTTGTTATGAGATAGGGCGCTCTATCATCAGCAAGCTGGCGAAACGCGTCGAAAGTGGTGGGGTTTCGTGACCACTTTATTTCCTTTAGTGCGCGAAAGGTGGGCGTATTAGCAAATCGGTTTTCAATTGCTACGCGGTTATCTTTTAAATGGGGAAACAGTCGTACGTTTTCGACATCGTAACGCTTGCTAACAGCATATAGGTGTATCGGTAAGTAGATGTCAGAGATGAAAAAGTCATCGGTGCTCTCACCTAAATTCACGTAGGCAAAATTACCGTCTACTTTGCCAGTTAACACGGCACTGCCCAAGAACGCGTCGCGCATCACCTGAAGATCAACGCTCAAATTGGCTTGCGCAAACGCATGACTGACAATAGCGTTTAGCCTAGCAGGTTCGCCGTCATCACTTACGTAAGTTTCAAACGGCGATGCTGCCAATGTAGTCGCAGCGAGCACAGCTTTTGGCATAAGGCATGACACGGCTAGCAGTAAGGCGGTCAACACATGGCGATGTGTTGACATGGCTTTAACAAAAATGCGCGATGAACGAATCAGTGAAACGCTAGGCAAGATGATGTCTCCGTACTGCATACATGCTTTTATTACACTGTAATGCACAACAAAGGTTTAATCCAATGCGATGCGGTTACTCACCAAAACTTCCCGCAGGACCCGGGTATACCACAACACTCTCAATGCCATCGTTGTTTACACTGGCTACGCCAAAGAAGTAATTATCGATAACAATATTCTCAAGTGTTGCCTCTGTTACCTTACCTACAAACTTACTATATTCCCATTGCGGCGCATCGGTATGGCGCCAATATACTTTGTAACCTTTTAGTTGAGGGTTCTGCGTCGCACTTAGTGTATCCCACTTCAGCGTGGTTGACGGTTGAACGGCACCTTCAATAGTGACATTGGATGGAGGATTGGGTGCCCACGCCATTGCTGCTAGCGACACCGCGTTAAGCCCCGTTAATTTTGCCGCATAGTCAAAATTCACACCCTCTAGCGTATCGCCATAAACAATGCCGTTTTCTGTGCGCAGATCTTGATGCTGTCGAGTATAGTTTTCGTTTGTCTCCATAATGCGAATACCCGGATAGCCCAAGTCATTGAAAGGACGATGATGACCTCCACGACCAAAGCGATCCAATCGGTACACCACCATAGTGTCTAGGTTTTCAATATATTGATCGGCGATTTTGTCGATATAACGGGCTAGATTTCGACTTGGTGAGTCTACCTCTCCACCGGTGAAGCGACGGCGTCTTGCTTCTGACTCTGTCTCGGTTACGCGAGTGCCTTCGGCGAAAATACGCGCGGTGGTATTATTAATAACGCCATTAACACCTTCGATGTTGCCAATCATGTCGTTGTTCAATACCGCTTTAATGCGCCAGCCATCTTCTTTGGCCTTGTTAGCCATAATGCGCCCACCAAACAAACCTTGCTCTTCTCCGGCAAGCGCCGCATAGACAATGCTGCCATTAAATTTGTACTGTGTTAGCACCCGGGCAGCTTCTAATGTGCCCGCAACACCTGACGCATTATCATTTGCACCTGGTGCGTCAGAGGTATAGTCCATCACATCAGATACGCGTGAATCGATATCACCAGACATAATAACGTAGCGGTCGGGATCAGTCGTGCCTCGCTGAATCGCAATGACGCTCACCACCTCAACAGGGTCTGGAATACGCTTTTCACCGCTTATAACTTCAGACTGGAAATACACTTCTAAGCAGCCACCGCATTGAGCAGATATCTTTTCGAATTCTGCCTTTATCCAACGTCTTGCAGCACCGATACCACGTGTATTCGACTCTGTTTCAGAGAGTGTATGACGCGTGCCAAAGTTCACTAGGGTAGTAATGTCGCTTTCAATTCGCGCCGGTGAAATGGCATTGCTAATATCGTAAAGCGATTGAGATTGTTCGCTATTATTCGTTTGTGCAAACGAGGCCGGCAGAAATGAGGCACACAGTGCGGTTAAAAGAGTAGGTAATACCGATTTAGGATGGTTTCTTATCATTGTTTTCTCCATTGTTTGTGTTTTAACCATAACGAATACGGTGAAAACGAACAATTAGAGTAAACGTGTGAATAAGTTAGTTATCGCAATACAAAACAAAAAAACCGGCAGGACGCCGGCTTTTAACAATAAGGTGTGCTGTTAAATAAATGCGAATGCATCACCAAATAAGTTTTCTACTTTGAGACCACGCTGAGTAAAGTCGTCGCGTACTACTTTTGCCATTTCAAAACGTCCGGCAACATAAACTTGGACACTCTCGAAGTTTGCATGGTCGGCCATTACTGCGTGATGTACCCAACCAGTGCGGCCTGTCCAATCGTCATTTGCAAATTCTACAACGGGAACAAAAGTAAAATGTGGGTTGGCCGCAGCTAATGCAGTGAGTTCGTCAGCCAAATAAAGGTCGTGTGCGTGCTTTGCACCCCAATACAATGTGACTGGTGTTTTATCGCCGCTATTTAGGTGCTCTTGCAAAATAGAGTAGGTGTAAGAAAAGCCCGTGCCACCTGCAATTAGTACCATAGGTAAGCCGTTGCTTTGCAAAAATGCATCGCCATTACCCACCACAACAGATACTTCGCCCTCTTCTTTCATGCGGGCTAGCACATCGCCCGCATAGCTATTGCCAGGCTCTGCACCAATATGTAGTTCGATACGGTTGTTGTCATAAGCCGCATTAGCAATGGAAAAAGGACGCATATCCTTTTCACCCATCACAATCATAGCGTATTGGCCCGCCTTGAAGTTCAAGGTTTCAGAGGGAGTTAACTCAACTTTTTGTACTACTTCGGTTAAAGGCGTAATGCTTGCAACCTTACACTTAATTTCTGACATGTATTCTCTTCTTACCTTGTACTTCTTAGCTTATAATTTAACGTGACGCCTGTGGTAGTTCTGTGTTGTAGCTTTTTGTCGTTATAGCTTTTCTTCGCCATACCGAACTACATAATACCAAGTTCATCCCAGATATCATCAACCCGCTTTTTCACGTCTTCATCCATCACGATAGGTACGCCCCACTCGCGATCGGTTTCGCCCGGCATTTTATTAGTAGCATCCATACCCATTTTCGAACCAAGCCCAGATACGGGTGATGCAAAATCAAGATAATCGATGGGGGTATTCTCAATCATCACGGTGTCGCGGGCAGGATCCATACGCGTCGTAATTGCCCAAATAACATCATTCCAATCACGCGCATTGACATCGTCGTCGCACACTATGACAAACTTGGTGTACATAAACTGTCGCAAAAATGACCATACACCCATCATGACGCGCTTGGCATGCCCCGGATATTGCTTTTTCATAGTAACAACCGCCATGCGGTACGAGCAACCTTCAGGCGGTAGATAGAAGTCTACAATTTCTGGGAACTGCTTTTGCAAAATAGGCACAAACACTTCGTTTAGCGCCACGCCTAAAATGGCAGGCTCATCCGGTGGGCGACCAGTGTAGGTGGAGTGATAAATAGGTTCTTTACGATGTGTAATGTGGGTCACTGTAAACACAGGGAAGTCATCAACTTCGTTATAATAACCGGTGTGATCGCCATATGGCCCTTCTGGGGCAGTTTCATCTTGCGCAATGTAACCTTCAAGCACAATCTCTGCGCTGGCAGGTACCTGTAAATCGTTGCTTATTGATTTAACAACCTCTGTTTTGTCACCTCGCAATAAGCCTGCAAACGCATATTCAGATAGCGTATCAGGAACAGGCGTAACAGCACCAAGGATTGTGGCAGGATCTGCACCTAGTGCAACAGAAACAGGGTAGGGTTCGCCCGGATGAGTTTGGCACCATTCGCGAAAATCTAACGCACCGCCTCTATGTGATAACCAGCGCATGATGAGTTTATTCTTACCGATGACTTGCTGGCGATAAATGCCTAAATTCTGGCGTTTTTTGTGAGGTCCTTTTGTGACACTCAAGCCCCATGTCACAAGTGGCGCTGCGTCTCCCGGCCAGCAGCGCTGAACCGGAATTTTTGACAAGTCAACGTCATCGCCCGTTAGCACTACCTCTTGGCAGGGCGCTTTTTTGAGTACTTTGGCAGGCATATTTAGCACCTGCTTAAATACGGGAAGTTTTTCCCATAAATCTTTCAAGCCCTTTGGGGGTTCTGGCTCTTTTAAGTAGGCCAGCAATTTGCCAACTTCGCGAAGTGACTCAACGGAATCTTGCCCCATGCCCATGGCAACACGCTCTGGTGTACCAAATAAATTGGCCAATACAGGCATATTGTGATTTTTCGGGTTCTCAAATAACAGCGCAGGGCCGCCTGCTCGCAGGGTGCGATCAGCTATTTCTGTCATCTCAAGGTCAGTATCAATGGCTTGCTTTATGCGCACTAATTCGCCTTTTGCTTCTAACTGGCGAATAAAGTCGCGTAAATCTTTGTACTTCATTGGGCTGGCTTTTCCACAAACTTTAATTACGGCAAGAATATACTATTTTGAATGAAACTCCGATCAGTTCGCGGTGTGAAAACCAGATTAAACGTTTTACAGACAAAAATTACGCTTTACAGCGCATGCAATTGGGTGTGATATAGGAAGTGTGGCAACAAGTAAGATAAAAAATTCTCATAGCGTAGCACGCCTAATGTGCGCTAATTGTTAACCCTTTGCCTAAGGTGGTTATATGACGATATTCGATCAGGACATGCTCGACGAGTTAAACCTATTACTTAAGTTTCCAACCGATAGCCTGCTTCAAGGTTTAAAAATTCATCACGACGCGAGCCAAACTATGGTTAACGCTGCATCAAGACTTTACGCCAAGGGACTTATTACCCAATCAGATGGCGGCTATCTCACCGATTTAGGTATTGATGTTGCCGATCATGCAAGGCACATGCAGTCAGCGTTGTGTCCAAGAAAAAGCAGTCACTAATGATGTAAAGATGCATGCAGCGTGGTTAAGATATTCTAAACGTTGTCGATAACTTAAGTACGCTTGCTTTGTGTTGTTTGATAGTTATGAAACGAAATTTGCCTTCTTTATTACCGCTGAGTTTATTGTCCGGACTTCTTATGGGGGGGCTTACGACAAATGCTGTTGCCCTTGAAGGGGAAACCGTAGAAGAGTTGCGTGCCGTACAGCTGTATAGCCAAGACAAACTTATCGAGATGATTAACGCCAATACGCACCTTGATAAGGTTGTAGAAGACCGTTGCCAGTTGGTACAAGACATCGAAGCCAGAGCCGATATTCTGAAAGTTCCCGCCTATCAGTTTTTGTGGGGAGACATGTTGGCGTGGGGAGTTTGCGTAGATGCCGCTCCTTCTCGCGGCATCGGTTATATGGAAGATGCAGCGAATCAGGGCTTGCCTGCAGCACTTGAACAACTGGGGCGTTACTATGCTAAAGGGACCTTGGTTCAGCAAGACAAATCTCGTGCCGTGGTGTATTTGCGTGAAGCCGCAGCACTTAAAAACTTAAAGGCACAAATTCGCTTAGTTGAACTGTTTTTAGAAGGCTATGGAAGCCCTTACGATTATGAAGATGCCTATCATTGGCTATACAACTCAGTGACTGACGATAAAACGCAGCATCAACAAATTGCATCTTATTTGGCTCGCTTAGAAAAGTTAATGCACCCCAAAGCGGTTCGTGAAGCTAAACGCCCATTAGATAGTTAACAGCGAAATCTACGCGCCTATTACCGCTTGCGTTTACCCGTAAGCATAGGGCGAATAAGTTGGATGCGACCTTTGTGTTGTGTCCAAAAAACGGCGGCAATATGAACCAGTGCACAACCATAAAGGGCATCTGCCATTAAGCTGTGCGCCCACTCTAGCTGACTATTGCCAAATAATGCGTCAATTTCTTCCATTAAAAAACCGGTTACTCCCAACCCGGTTATTAGCGTAATTACTGCAAAGACCATGAGCCATCCAAACGGATTATGGCCATGCGCTTTAGGCAGTTGGTTGGCGTTAAGCTGTTTGATGTGAGTCTGAAACGATTGGCGTGTTAGTTTGACAGTCTTAAAGCTAGCAAAGGAAGACGCACTTGCCTTAAAGCCCCAAAAAATACGCACGACAATGAGGGCAAGTGCACAATAGCCTGCTATTTCGTGGATAAGCCTGCCCGGCTCGACAATAAAATAATTGATGACAAACGCAGCGACTAAACCCCAATGACACAAGCGCACTAAGGGATCCCAAATATAAATGTCATTGTTCGTTATAGTTTTCATCGGTAATAGTAGCGTTAGTCGTGCTCAGGTGGAATAAGCATACACAAACAAAAAACGCCACTTCAATAACCGTGGCGTTTTTTTAGTGCATTGTATTTATTGCGCGTTAATAGCGCATATCAATACTTAAAGTGGTAATTAGTGACGCTCTTCTTTCACTACACTGCCATCAACGGGGTTGAAATAAATTTCAACTTTGTTTTCGTCTTTATCAAAACCATAGATTTCGTAGCAGTTACCGCCAGTTACTTTGAATTCATTAATTTTGTAACCTTGAGCAAGCAATTTTGCTTGGAACATATCCTGATTTTGCCATTCTGACTGTGGCGCTGTTGTGCACTGAGTAGTACCGTGTTCTGCACTGCATGCACTTAATAGTGTTGCAGCACCAACCGCCATAGTCATCATAATTGCCTTTTTCATATTACTTTCCCTCAACATGGTATTGATTAAACAGTTGTAATACGCAGCGTACCACGCTTTTAGTTCAAATAACTATATATCCCATTAATAGGCTGATATTTGTGTAAAAATGTGGTGAAGCGTCGCGTACTCGTTCACGGTCATTATGCGTTAATCTCAATGGTATGGGTATTTGAGATTTTGCCATCTTTCGTCAATATGGCATCGACAAAGTGCCATGTGGCAGTCGCATTTTCTTCGGTGATTTCTAGCGTAAGATTGTTGTGCCAGGCGTTATGTGTATCACCTGCCAAGGCGATAACCGGTTTATTGAGTGCAGTAAGTAAACGTTCCCGCTCAACCGGATAGCCATCCCATGCGTCCATGTAAGGCGTAAAGAAACCTGCAGGATAATTTGAACAAGAAAAAATACCCAATGTCACTTTATCTACATCTTGAGACGGTAACGTTTTCGTTTCGCCACTGGCAACGCCATGAGTAAACTCGGCACTGGTTTGTGACGTAGTACTAGAAACACACCCTACCCTTTTTCTTATTTGAACAGTCAAATAAGAAAAAGGGTAGGGTAATTTTATCTAACGTTGCCGAGAAAACCCCGTGATCAAAGCGAAGCGATGTCGCTGGGATGAATCGGCTAACCTTGTTCTTGGATATATTTTCGAATAGTGTCTGCACTAGCGTTACCTACTGAGCAGACGAAATATCCATCTTACCAAAATGTCTTCTCTACCCAAAACTGCCTTTTAATGTATGGAAATGATTTCCATATTTTAGCGGTTGTTTCCTGCTTAATTCTCCTGACATGTTGCCCAACAGAATATTTAGTTCCGATTCGAATTAACATATGGATGTGATCTAGATCAATTTCAACCTCTTCGACGTCAAAGTCAGAGCGGCGCGAGATATCAAGCAACTTGTCTTTGACGAAATCACCTATCCGCTCTTTCAGCAGAGGTTTTCTATATTTAACAATCAATATTAAGTGCAGTGCTATTAGATATTTGCAGTGTGATTTTGTTTGGTAATCCATCTTGATAACTCATGCATATACAGTAGTCTATACAGTGTATGAAAAAGACGCTTAGATACAATTTCAGGCTCAATCCAACGCCAGAGCAGGAGGCTAGACTCATTGAGTTTGGCGCGACAGCCCGTGGTATTTGGAATCTGTTGTTGTCTGAAACAATACGTCGATACGAATATGATAAGACGTTCTTGTTTTACAAAGATATGGCCTCGCTAATCAAAGAATTAAAAGTCTTTGAAGAGTTTTCGTGGATAAAGGCGTTTGACTCAGCAGCAGCCCAGCAAGTCGCGAGAGATTTGGAAACGGCGCTAAAGAATGCGTTCTCAAAAGGTCGATTACAACGATTCCCAAAACATAAAGTCTCTTATAAGCGAAAGAAACTTTACAACGATAGCTTTAGAGCGGTGAACAATTCCAATTGCATACGAATTGAAAATGGCGCTATCAGCATCCCAAAGGTGGGTAAAGTGCCAATCATCTTACACCGCGACTTAGTGAGCCAAATTAAAACCGTTACCGTCCAGTACCGTCACGGGAAATGGGAATGCAGCATCACGCAGGAAGCGGAATGCAAAGCTGCTAAAAAGCGTCTAACAAGTATCACGGGCTTTGACATTAACTCGAAGCAAACGGTAGTTGGTTCGAATGGCTTTGTCGCTGACAACCCAAAGTTTTTAAAACAATCAAAAGAGAAATTAAGTCACTTGCAACGCCAGCTTGCAAGACGAAAGAAAGGGTCGAATCGCTGGCATAAAACTAAACAACGCATCAATAAATTACACGGCAAAATCTCAAGGCAAAGACTCAACTTTGCACATCAAGTGTCACGACAGATAACCAATGAAACTGATATTCTGGTGTTTGAAGATTTGAACGTAAAAGCGATGCAACAATTTAATGGCAGCATGGTGGCCGACAATGTGATGGGCTTAATCACTCAGCTTGCAAAGTACAAGGCTGAGTTAGAAGGCAAGCTCTATCACGAAATCGGTCGTTTTGAAAAATCCACAGGGATTTGCAGTGAGTGTGACAAGAACCATGTGTTGTCATTGAGCGAACGATATTTCACCTGCACCCAATGTAGTACAGACCAGAGCCGAGATCTCTCTGCGGCCAAGAGCATTGCTAAAACAGGTGAATTAGATTTAATTGCGGCTGGAATCGTTGCAAGGGTAAACCCCACATCTCAGCAGAAATCAGCTATTAAAACGAAGGTCTTCGAGCTATCGAAGTTGGCTGAAGGATCTGAGAAAAAAGAAGCGGCCTAGTTATACACTAGACCACAGAAGCCCAGTGATCAGAGCGAAGCGATGTCGCTGGGTAGTTCACACGTTGGCTATGTGACAGGGTAATGTCAATGTAAGCAGTTTGTTGTAGTGGCTGAAAAGCAAAACACAAAAGGGCGGTAGCAAATGTAATTACTACGCCGTGTTTTAAGCGAAATGCTGTTATACTGTGCAGCAAACGACCACATTAACTAGGTTTTAGTGATGAGGTTACAGCAAATACAAAGTAAAAAGGGAATGAAAAACACGTGATGTGTCTTGTCGTTTCCTTTGAAGCAATAAAAGGTAACTTATAAATACATGAGTGATGATCCGCATTATCAGCGCGAGAAAGAGAAGTACGAAAATCCGGTAGCAAGCCGCGAATATCTAATGAGCTTGCTAAAAGAACACGACACACCACTGTCGTTCCTTGATATCTGTAATTTAGTGAACGCTTTTGACGAAGATGCCCGTATTGGCATTCAGCGTCGACTTCGCGCTATGGAGCGAGAAGGGCAAGTACAGTTCACTAAGCAAAAAAAGTACATACTTCAAAACCGTGATGAACTGATTAAAGGCCGCATTATTGGCCATCGTGACGGTTACGGATTCTTGCGCCCTGAAGATAAAAGCGGTGATTTGTTTATCAGTGCTGGGCAAATGAACTTGTTTATGCACGACGATGTTGTTGAAGCTCGCATTAGCGGGACCGATCGACGTGGGCGCAAAGAAGCATTTGTAACTCAAGTCATTGAAGCCCGCAGCGAACCCATTGTTGGCCGCTACTTCGTTGAGCAAGGTTTTGGCATGGTTGTGCCTGATGACAGTCGTTTACAGCACGAAATTGTTATTCCACCAGAAAGCGCACACGGTGCTCGAATGGGACAAGTGGTGGTGGTTGAACTTACTCAACGTCCACGTCGCAAAATGAGTCCGGTGGGAAAAATCGTAGAAGTGCTTGGTGAGCATATGGCACCGGGGATGGAAATTGAAATGGCATTACGCACTTTCGATATTCCGCATCAGTGGCCTAAAGGTGTGACCAAACAAATTGAAAGCTTAACGGATCAAGTACCTGATGAAGCAAAAGAAGGACGAATTGATTTACGTCAGTTGCCCCTCGTGACCATTGATGGTGAAGATGCTCGGGATTTCGATGATGCCGTTTACTGTGAACCCCTTGATGACGGTGGCTGGCAACTGTGGGTGGCTATTGCTGACGTTAGTCATTACGTGCGCACAGGTTCTGCACTAGACGACGAAGCTCAGCAACGCGGTAACTCGGTTTATTTTCCAGACCAAGTGATTCCTATGTTGCCCGAAGTACTTTCAAATGGTCTTTGCTCACTGAACCCTGAAGTAGACAGACTGTGCATGGTGTGTGAAATGACCATCAGTGCGCAAGGTACGTTAGACGAGTTTCAGTTCTATGAAGCTGTAATGAACTCTCATGCGCGCCTTACCTACACGAAGGTGTGGAATATTTTGCAGGGTGATAAGGAGCTTCATAAGCGCTATGAAGCGCATGTACCGCACCTTCGCAATTTACATGACTTGTATAGAGCGTTGAAAAAAGCTCGTGCTAAACGTGGTGCAATAGAATTTGAAACCCAAGAAGTGAAGTTTGTCTTCAATGCGCAACGTAAAATAGAAAACATCGTGCCGCTTGTACGTAATGATGCGCACAAGCTTATTGAAGAGTGCATGATCATGGCAAACGTGAGTGCGGCATTAATGCTAGAAAAGCATGAGGCGCCAGCGCTATATCGAGTACATGACAAGCCAGATGCTGACAGGCTGACTGCATTTACCAGCTACTTGGGTGAAATTGGTATTCCTCATCGCATTACTGAGGATGCTGAGCCTGCCGCCTTTACCGATGTGGTACTTAAAACGCGAGGACGTGTAGACGAAGAGCTCATTCAAACTATGTTGCTTCGCTCTATGAAACAAGCCATTTATGACGGCGACAATGTCGGTCACTTTGGCTTAGCGCTTGAAGCGTATGCACATTTCACCTCGCCTATTCGCCGTTACCCTGACCTTGTTGTGCATCGCGCCTTAAAAGGCATCATTGCTAAACAACAAGGGAAAAAAGCGGTAAGTGGTGCGAAAAACTACACTATCGATGAAATTGAGCAGCTGGGAGAGCAATGCTCGATGACAGAACGTCGCGCTGACGACGCTACCCGCGATGTTGCAGACTGGCTCAAATGCGAGTTTATGCTCGACCACGTCGGCGATACCTTTGAAGGCGTTGTAAGTTCAGTAACCAACTTTGGCTTGTTTATCCGTTTAACCGAATACCATATTGATGGCTTAGTGCACATTACCTCGTTAGACGATGATTTCTACCACTATGACGATGTGAAACAAGCATTGGTAGGAGAGTCGGGTCATCGTCAATTCAGGTTGGGTGATACGGTAGAAGTGAAAGTGGCTGCGGTTAACCTTGATGAGAGAAAGATTGATTTATTGCTCGATAAGTCTATGCTGCGCGGCGCTGGCGGTAAGAAAGTAAAAGTGAAGTCTGCCAAGAAAGCATCAAGCAAAGGTAAGCGATACCAGAGTGAGGCGCCAAAAAGCAAAGGCGGCGCGTCAAAATCGTCGGGCGCCCGTTCATCTGGTAAAAGCACTGGAAAAAGTGGCAAAACATTAAAGCTAAATAAAAGAGGTAAGCGTTAAATGGCGCAGCAAGAATGGTTATACGGTTTACACGCGATGCAGTCGGTTCTAGAGAAAGAGCCCGAGCGTGTAATGGAAGTATTGGTGTTGAAAGGGCGCAACGATGAGCGTTTGACGACAATTGTTAACCAAGCCCGCCGTTTCGGTATTTCTGTTCAGTTTTGCCAACGAAAGGCACTCGACGATAAGGTTAATGGTGAACAGCATCAAGGTGTGGTTGCTCGCGCGAAGCCTGCTCGCGTTTTAGACGAAGCTGATCTCGATACAATTTTAGCGCGTGAATCTCAGCCGTTAATTCTTGTGCTGGATGGCATCACCGATCCTCACAACTTAGGTGCATGTTTGCGCACAGCTGACGGTGCCGGCGTTCACGCTGTGGTTGTGCCAAAGGATAAGTCAGCCAGTCTCAATGGTACAGTGAGAAAAGTGGCGTGCGGAGCGGCAGAAGTGGTACCGCTCATTCAAATCACCAACTTATCTAGAACGCTTAAGCACCTTCAAGAGAAGGGATTATGGGTTGTCGGTACGGCAGGGGAAACGGATAAGACCTTGTATGACGTCGATCTTAAAGGCCCGACAGCCCTCGTCATGGGCGCAGAAGGCAAAGGCATGCGCAGATTAACCAAAGAAACGTGCGATGAACTCGTTAAATTGCCCATGGCCGGCAGCGTAACAAGTTTAAACGTGTCTGTTGCCACCGGTGTATGCTTGTACGAAATCGTTAGACAGCGCGGACTTTGATCCGCGCGTTTGCGTTTAGCGACACATCTCCTCACTTCTCTTACTTTCCTTAATTTCTTACGTCTCTTTAGTTTTTCTTAATATTTTTGTCTGGAATCCGTTGTCGTTTTTGCAAGTTGTTGCAAAATGGCGACGATATTGTGCTTTATGTATTTATTTTCGCTGCCAAGTCCAGATATTTAAGTAAATCTTACTACTCCTTAATATTTTGTTACATTTGTTCTTGTTGAATTAATGTTAATTATGAAAGTTTATTCCTACTATGAATGTGCTCGTAACGCAGAGCTTATGTGGTTTCGATACTGAACGTTGCTTTTAAGCGCTTTTTTTTAAGTATAAAAAGCGCAAACCAGGGTTAAGGCAATATACGTAAGGTATTGATTAGCTGGCTAATATGGGCGTTGTGTGTAGTTGCCTAATGTACAACTTCACATTTACTCGACACGCGGGTACGTCGTTGCAACGCAGTTGCGTCGGTAGTCATGGATGAGCATTTCGTATGAGGTAACGGTAACACCTGTATGTCATCAAATAATAAAAGCGTTTCTAAAGTACGGAAAATAAAAACAGTACAGAAACACAACAAGACAGATAAACAGGAAATAAAATTGAACTCTAAGTTAAATAAGAAACACACATGTATAACGGCAGCTGCATTAGCTGTATCACTTGGCTTAACAGGTAACTCTGCAATGGCGGCAAGCGAAGGGCTTGTCAAAGTGAAAGAGAAACCACAAAACCTACAAACTGCTTTGGGTAAGCGCCTCACATTAGGCATTGATCAAGTAGTTGAGCAAGAACGCTATATCATTAAGTTCAAAGACGAGATGACAAGCGAGTACGTAACAATGTCTGTTGAAAAAGGCAACATGGCAAGCGCTAAAGCAAAGGGAAAGGAAAAACGTCCTTTCGACATTGTGACTGCGCGTTCAGAAGTTCGCAAAGCGGGCGGTAATATTAAGAAAGAGCTTAAACAGCATAAGATGGTCGCTGCAACGATGTCTAAAGCTGCGCTTAACAAGCTTCGCAAAAACCCCAACATTGAAAGTATCGAGGTTGATGTACGTCGTAAACCAATGGCGCAATCTACGCCTTACGGTTACACAATGGTACAAGCAAACCAGTTTGGCCAGTCTGACACTCAAGCACGCAAAGTGTGTATCATTGATACTGGTTACAACCTAGGCCACCCAGATTTGCCGGGTACTAACGATGGCGTAACAGGTCAGGCAAACAACAGTGCAGTAGGTAACTGGTACAACGATGGTAATGGTCATGGTACTCACGTGGCTGGCACTATCGCTGCCTATGACAACAACGAAGGGGTAGTAGGTGTATACCCTGGTGTTGATATGCACATTGTTAAAATCTTTAACGACAACGGTCAATGGACATATGCGTCAGACCTAATCGATGCGATTACACAGTGTCAGTCTGCTGGCTCAAATGTGGTAAACATGAGCTTAGGTGGTGGTAGTGCATCAACAGCAGAGCAAAACGCAATGCAGAGCTTTACTGATGCAGGCATGTTACTTGTTGCCGCTGCAGGTAATGACGGCAACAGTGCAAAGTCATATCCAGCGTCATATGATGCGGTAATGTCAGTGGCAGCGGTAGATTCAAATGAGAATCGTGCAAGCTACAGCCAATACAACAACCAAGTTGAAATTGCAGCGCCAGGTAGCGCAGTACAGTCAACTTACCCAACTAATACCTACGCATCGCTAAGTGGCACATCGATGGCAACGCCACACGTAGCAGGTGGTGCAGCATTAGTATGGAGTTATTTCCCGCAGTGTTCTAACAATCAGATTCGTAATGCATTAACTGCAACGGCGAAAGATAAGGGGAGCGCTGGACGCGATAACTTCTATGGCTATGGCTTGATGCAACTTGCTGATGCGTACAACTATCTTAATACGAATGGTTGTGCTGGTGGTGGCGACGGTGGCGGCGGTTCAGAGCCAGGTGTTGAGCCTGTATCTGGTCAGCTTACCAATCTATCTGGTACGCGCAGAAACTGGGACCGCTACACGTGGACCATTCCTGAAGGTGTTACGCAAATGACAATTCGTACATCAGGTGGTTCTGGTGATGCGGACTTGTACGTTAAGTTTGGTTCTCAACCAGAGACCAATAGCTATGATTGTCGTCCGTACCAAAATGGCAACAACGAAGTATGTACATTTGATGCGCCAGCATCAGGTACTTGGCATATAGGTATCCGTGCTTACTCAAGCTACAGCGGATTAACCTTATCTTACTCGTATGAGTAATTATTAAACGTCTCCCTTTTAAGCCTGCTTATGCAGGCTTTTTTTGTTTTCAATGATGGGAAGAACCGTTTCTATGAATAGTTAAATGTAAAGATTCCTTAAAGAAAAGTCAGCTTTGCAAAGATGGCGTAAAGCGGTGAACCTCTCGCTTCCCTTAAGGCCATATGGCGGTATTGTGCGAGCACTTCGGCGCAGCTTGCGCGAATTTTTTCGCGTTTAACCGTCTTTCGAAACACCTTAAGGAAATTCAATTTATGCAACTAACCACACCATCTGTGAATATGACAGTAGGTTTTAGAACAATAATATGTGGGCTTATCGTATTATTAGGGCTTAGCGCTTGTGGCGGCTCAGATAGCAGTAGTTCTGATTATACTTATGCGTATGTGCAGTTTTACAACGCATCACCTAATGGCGCAAACGTAGAAATGCGCGAAGTTGACGGCGATAGCTTTGGTTCGGCGCAATTTGGTGATACTACGTCTATGTACTCGCTAGAAAGCGGTGAATTGGAACTTGAGTTCATTCGTACCGACTCAGATGATCAAGAAGTTCTTATCGATACGATTACCGTTGACCTTCGCGAAGGTTATAAAACCTTGATTGTGATGAGCGGAGATTTTGCGGCACCGTCTTTTTCCAACTACCAATATGAAAGAAAAACGTTAGAAGACCATTTTCGTTTGTTTGCGTTATCGGTAACGGCTGATAATGCGTCATACGATTTCTATATGAGTGAGTCAGGTGACCCATTTGAAGCTGCAAATTACTTAGGAAGCGCAAACGCTGGCGACCTAGGAGAGTTTGTATTTTGGGATGCTGATGATGACAGTGACTATTTTGATGAAGGCGAGTACACAATTTATCTCACCGAGCCGGGTCGCGATGAGGTCATATTTGAATCGCAGACTATCGACTTCATCTATGAAACAGAATACGTTCTTACTTTGCGCGACGTAAGTGGTGCTATTCAAGAAGGCTTAGTTGTAGACACTATTCTTAATTCATCAACAGTAACAGCACTCACTGATGTTGAAGCTGACTCACAATATCGTATTTATAACTCGTCAAATATTGATGCAGATCTACAAGTGAGCTTTGGGGGGAATACCGACGAAGAAGATGTGAGCTTTACATTATCGGCTGGTGAGCTTTCTTCATTTACCGCCATTCGATATGGCGATTATAGAGTAACAGTGACAGACCCTACTGGTAGTGCTACTTCACTCAATAATAAATTGATCACGTTAAATCAAGGCGAGAGCAAAGCCATACTGATTTATAACAATGACGACAAGCTTGGTGCCGCTACCTTTGTAGAAAGCGGCTTACCTCAAGCCTACGATAAAACGGTTAATTTCATCAATTTAGTTAACGATTTCGACGACGTTGACTTTTACTTAGTGCGTAATGATGAAACCATCGATACCGCTGAATACGACCTGCAAAACTTAGAATTTGGTGAAAGCGCGAGTGAGGTACTACCTTCCGACTACTACGAAGTCATAGCGGTTTACGAAGATGATAATGGCGAGCAAGTGCTGCTTGATAGAACCGCATTGTTTGGGTTTGTTGAAGAAGAAAACTACATTGTCACTGTTGAGCCCGCTGATACCGCTACAGGTTATGAAATTCGCGTGCTTTATTAATGGTTTAGTGATTTTTTATACTAATTGATAATGAGGAAAACTTTCATCTTTGCCAATTTAACTTAACTTTAAAGGGCTAGGCGCGTAAGTGTTTGGCCCTTTTTTAATGGTGTTCGAGGAGTGATAGGCCTCATGAGTGTTATTCAAGACCTGCGCACAGTATCTAACGATTGTCGTTTGTCGTTTGAAGACAAACTTCATAGTCTGCTTGAAATTGGTGCGAGGATCCTCAGCCTAGAAACGGGAATAGTGAGTAGCATCCAAGGGAAAAGCTACCAGATTATTTCCGTGCATTCACCCGACAAATCTCTATGTGAAGGTGCAGTGTTTTCGCTTTGCGACACCTACTGTGCTGACGTTGTCGCAACAGACGCTGTAGTGGCATATCACAATATTGAAGCATCACCAGGGGCATCCCATCCTTGTTTTGAACAATACAGCTTACGAAGTTACTTAGCCTCTCCCGTTAATGTAAATGGGGAGTTTTTTGGTACGGTAAATTTCTCTTCTCTTTCGGCAAGAGAAAAGCCCTTTAGCGATATAGAATTGGATTATCTTTTGCTACTTGCCTCATGGATAGGCAATGAGTTTGAGAAGCAACAGGTGATTAATAAACTTAAAGTGCAAAAAGGTGTATTAGAAGAGAGAAATTCACTGCTTCAACAAATCACCAATTTGGCAGGTGTTGGAACGTGGGAACTAAATGTTGTCTCGTATACCCTGGTTTGGTCTGAATCACTGAAAAAAATGCTTCATGTCAATAGTGATAAAGTAGTCACACCAGACTATGTAATAGGCCTCATTCAAGATCCTGAAGAGCAAAAAATCTATGTAGATAGGTTTAAGCGAACTATCAAATCAGGTGAAGGTTTCACTTATCAGTTTCAAATAACAACGGATCAAGGGGAACATAAGTGGCTGGAGAGTCGTGCGCATCCTGTCATGCAAGAGGGACGCTGTCTTAAAATTATCGGCGCGACTATGGATATTACGCAACAATACCTCGATAAAGGCGCACTCAAAAGAAAAAGCGATATTGCAGAGCAGGCACTGAAAGCGCGCAGCGAATTCTTAGCGAATATGAGTCACGAAATTCGTACGCCCATTCATGGGGTTCAGGGCATGTTAGAGGCGCTCGCCTCCACAGCGCTAAGTACAAAACAACTAGAATACACTGAGGTGGCCACAAAGAGCGCCGATTCACTATTGGGTATAGTGAACGACATCCTCGATTTTTCAAAAATTGACTCGGGCAATATGCCATTTGAAAACGAACCCACGGATTTGTCATGTGTAATTGATGAGCAAGTCCCGATGTTCAAACGTCTAGCAGAGCGCAAATCGTTAGCATTACACGTTAATACCAGAGCACTTCATGGGAAACGCTTTATGGTAGATAAGTTAAGAGCGAGTCAGGTGATCATTAACCTTCTCAACAACGCCATAAAATTTACCGAAAGTGGTGAAATAAAACTCGACGCTCGGTGTGTTCATTACGGTGAAGGACAATTTAAAGTAAAAATTATTGTCGCAGATACAGGCATTGGTATCAGTGAATACCAGCAGTCGCTAATTTTTTCGCCCTTTGTTCAGGCGGAAAGCTCTACGCACAAACGCTTTGGCGGTACAGGGCTTGGGCTAGCAATCGTTAAGCAAATCGTGGGCTACTACCAGGGCGACATCACCATTCAAAGCGAAATTGGTCAAGGAAGTACCTTCACTGTGGACGTGCTACTAGAGGATGCTATGACCGCAGGCGTAAGTACAAATGAAGAAAGTGACGCTACTGCTATTGATGCCATCGTTGGTGACTTAACACAATTCAAGGCTCTAGTAGTTGAGGATAACGAGATAAATCAACTTGTCATTAAAGAACAAATGAAAGAAGTAGGGATTAAAACCGAATTTGCTTGTAACGGTAGTGAAGCGCTAGAAAAGGTAAAGCATTCGTTGGACGGAAAAAGTGCCTACAGCATTATTTTAATGGACTGCAATATGCCCGTTATGGATGGACTAGAGGCGACACGCCGAATACGAAAACTAGGTGGCAAAGCGCAGGAAATACCAATATTGGCGTTAACGGCAAATGCATTAGTCGGCGATAAAGAAAAATGCTTGAAATCGGGCATGGACGACTTCATATCCAAACCTGTTGGTGTAAGTCGGTTGAAAGAATGTATTTATAAGCATTTGAGTAAGCAGCTTGTTAGCAGTAAAAATCGCCTAAAAGATCCTGCTTGATAACCTATGACGTGGTTATCAGCCCCGGCTTTTAGTCGGGGCTTTTTTATTGCCCACATAGTTTAAAAATAATTCAATTTACCGCTATCACTTCGAAAAGTTTTCTGTTATTATTTCGCGCCCTTTTTATGGGGGTATGTACATAAAAGCAACGATATCCAGTTGTTTTTTAGCAGCACTAACGACTCGGGAGAGTCTTAATTTAAGAGCGGAGCACTAACATGATCCAAATGCAAACTAACCTGGACGTTGCAGACAACAGCGGCGCTCGCAGGGTTCAGTGTATTAAGGTTCTTGGTGGCTCGCATCGCCGTTATGCAGGTATCGGTGACATCATCAAAGTTACTGTTAAGGAAGCAATTCCTCGCGGTAAAGTTAAAAAAGGTGACGTACTGAACGCAGTGGTGGTGCGTACTAGAAAAGGCGTTCGTCGTGCAGATGGTTCTACCATCCGTTTTGACGGTAACGCGGCTGTTATGCTTAATGCAAACAAGCAACCAATTGGTACGCGTATCTTTGGCCCGGTTACCCGTGAGTTGAGAAGTGAAAACTTCATGAAAATCATCTCATTGGCCCCAGAGGTACTATAAGGAGTCACGATAATGGCTAATAAAATTCGTCGTGATGATGAAGTAGTCGTATTAGCGGGTAAAGACAAAGGCAAACAAGGCAAAGTCCTTAAAGTGCTTATTGCTGATAACCGTGTAATTGTAGAAGGTGTAAATCTTGTCAAGAAGCACACTAAGCCAAACCCACAACTGGGCGTAGCTGGTGGCATTGTTGAGAAAGAAGCTTCTATTCACGTTTCTAATGTTGCGATTGTTAACCCGGCAACGGGCAAAGCAGATCGCGTTGGTTTCCGTTTCGAAGATGAGAAGAAAGTACGTTTCTTCAAGTCTAACGGCGAACTTGTTTAATTATATTGGAGAGTACGATGGCGAAACTGCATGATTTCTATAAAGAAACAGTAGTAGCTGAACTTGCTAAGCAGTTCGGATACAAAAGCGTCATGCAAGTCCCTCGGATTGAAAAAATCACTCTAAACATGGGTTTAGGTGAAGCAGTTGCTGACAAAAAGGTACTTGAGAATGCTCAAGCTGACATGACGGCTATCGCCGGTCAGAAGCCTGTTGTTACAGTTGCAAGAAAATCAGTAGCGGGTTTTAAAATCCGTGAAGGTTATCCGATTGGCTGTAAAGTAACCCTACGTGGCGAGCGTATGTGGGAATTCCTAGAGCGTTTGATTTCAATCGCTATCCCGCGTATCCGCGATTTCCGTGGTTTGAACCCAAAATCATTCGACGGTCGTGGTAACTACAGCATGGGCGTGCGTGAACAAATCATTTTCCCTGAAATCGATTTCGATAAAGTGGATAAAGTTCGTGGTATGGATATTACTATCACTACCAGTGCGAGCTCTAATGAAGAAGCACGTGCTCTGCTGGACGCGTTTAACTTCCCATTCAAAAAGTAAGGGTGTAGGGTTATGGCAAAAGAATCAATGAAGGCACGTGAAGCTAAGCGTACTAAGCTTGTAGCTAAGTATGCTGAAAAGCGCGCCGCACTTAAAGCGATTATCAGCGATGTTAACGTTTCTGAAGAAGAGCGTTGGGACGCTGTTCTGAAGCTACAACAACTGCCACGTGACTCAAGTGCATCACGTCAACGTAACCGTTGTCGTGTAACTGGTCGTCCACATGGTTACCTACGCAAATTCGGTCTTAGCCGTATCAAGCTTCGCGAAGCTGCGATGCGCGGTGAAGTCCCTGGCCTTAAGAAAGCCAGCTGGTAAGGAGTAGCTGATAATGAGCATGCAAGATCCTATCGCGGATATGTTTACCCGCATCCGTAACGGCCAGATGGCACAGAAAGTTTCTGTAACTATGCCTTCTTCAAAACTTCGCGTTGCAATCTGTGAAGTATTGAAAGCAGAAGGTTACATTGCAGACTTCACTGCTGCTGGTGACGTTAAGCCTGTTTTAGAAGTTACGCTTAAGTACTTCGAAGGCAAGCAAGTAATTGACACTATCGAACGTGTAAGCCGTCCTGGTCTGCGCATCTATAAGAAAAAAGATGAGCTTCCAAAGGTTATGGGTGGTTTAGGTATCGCTATCGTGTCGACTTCTAAAGGTGTGATGACTGACCGTGCAGCGCGTAACGCTGGCATGGGCGGTGAGATCATCGGTTATGTAGCATAACGGAGGAGTTGAAATGTCACGTATAGCAAAAGCCCCAGTAGACGTTGTATCAGGTGTAGAAGTTTCTATCTCTGGTCAAGAAGTTACTGTTAAAGGTAGTAAAGGCACTTTGACTCGCGTTTTTAATGACGCTGTTGAAATTGCACAGGAAGATAACCAATTGAAAGCACTTCCACGTGAAGGCTTTGCAAACAATTGGGCACAAGCAGGTACTGCTCGTTCTATCCTAAATGCAATGGTTCAAGGTGTTTCACAAGGTTTCGAGAAAAAACTTACATTGTTAGGTGTTGGTTACCGTGCTCAAGCACAAGGTGCCAAACTAAACCTTACTCTAGGTTTCTCTCACCCTGTAGTATACGAAATGCCAGAAGGCATTACGGTTGAAACTCCTAGCCAAACTGAAATCGTCGTGAAAGGCGCCGATAAGCAGGTGGTTGGTCAGGTTGCGGCGAACATTCGTGGTTACCGTCCACCAGAGCCTTACAAAGGCAAAGGTGTTCGTTATGCTGACGAAAACGTACGTCGTAAAGAAGCTAAGAAAAAGTAGGTGGGTGATACGATGGATAAGAAAACAGCTCGCATTCGTCGCGCTACTCGCGCACGTGCAAAAATTCGTGAACTGGCCGCGCATCGCTTGGTAGTAAACCGTACACCTCGCCACATCTACGCTCAGTTAATCGCTCCTTGCGGTTCTGAAGTGTTGGCTGCAGCTTCAACTGTTGAGAAAGATCTTGCAAAAGGTCTTAAGTCTACAGGTAACGCTGAAGCAGCGACGGTAGTCGGTAAAGCAATCGCAGAGCGCGCACTTGAGAAAGGCATTAAAGCAGTGGCTTTCGATCGTAGTGGTTTCCAATACCACGGTCGCGTTAAAGCATTAGCTGATGCAGCTCGCGAAGCTGGTCTTCAGTTCTAGGAGTTTATAATGGCTAAACAAGACGTTCAAAATGGTGAATTTCTAGAGAAATTGATCGCTGTAAACCGCGTTTCTAAAGTGGTTAAAGGTGGTCGTATCTTTAGTTTCACTGCATTGACAGTAGTGGGTGACGGTAACGGTCGCGTTGGTTTTGGTTACGGTAAGGCACGTGAAGTACCTGCTGCAATCCAAAAAGCAATGGAAAAGGCACGTCGCAACATGGTTGACGTAGACCTTAACGGTCACACGTTACAGCACCCTATTAAAGGTCGTCACTCTGGCTCTAAAGTTTACATGCAGCCAGCATCAGAAGGTACCGGTATTATTGCTGGTGGTGCGATGCGTGCAGTACTTGAAGTAGCTGGTGTACAAAACGTACTTTCAAAATGTTACGGCTCTACAAACCCAATCAACGTTGTACGTGCAACAATCAATGCGCTGACAGAAATGAACAGCCCGGCGAAAGTTGCTGCGAAGCGTGGATTGTCTGTAGAAGAAATTTTGGGGTAATCAGACATGGCAACGATTAAAGTAAAGCAAACTAAAAGTGCAATTGGCCGTCTGCCAAAGCACAAAGCTACGCTTAAAGGTTTAGGCCTTCGTAAAATCAACCATGTTCGTGAACTGGAAGATACCCCAGCCGTACGTGGCATGATCAACCGTGTATATTACATGGTTGAGATCGTGGAGGAGTAAGACATGCGTTTAAATACAATTTCTCCAGCCGAAGGTTCAAAGCCTACTGGTAAGCGTTCTGGTCGTGGTATCGGCTCAGGTCTTGGTAAAACAGGTGGCGTAGGTCACAAAGGTCAAAAAAGCCGTTCAGGTGGCCGTGTTAAGCCAGGATTCGAAGGTGGTCAGATGCCTATCCAGCGTCGTCTTCCTAAGTTCGGTTTCACTTCACGCAAGAGCTTTGTTACTGATCAAGTAACTCTTGCTGAAATCGCGAAGGTTGATGGTGATACAGCGTCTCTTGAGACTTTAAAAGCAGCTGGTATCGTTAAGAAAGAAATCCAGTTCGTTAAAGTTGTAAAGAGCGGTGAAGTATCACGCGCTGTTACAGTAAGCGGGTTAAAGGTTACTAAAGGCGCTAAAGAAGCGATTGAAGCTGCTGGCGGTAAAGTAGAGGAATAAGCTAGATGGCTAAACCAGGATTGGATTCAGGCGCTAAAAGCGGCTTGAGTGAGCTCAAAGCAAGATTGTTGTTCGTACTTGGTGCGATTGTTGTTTTCAGACTAGGTTCTTACGTTCCTATCCCTGGCATCGATCCAGCTGTACTTGCTGACTTGTTCGAGCAACAAAAAGGCACCATTGTAGAAATGTTCAACATGTTCTCTGGTGGTGCGCTTGAGCGTGCATCCGTTCTGGCTTTGGGCATTATGCCATACATTACTGCATCCATTATCATGCAGTTGCTCTCGGTGGTTCACCCACCGATGGTGGAGCTTAAAAAAGAAGGCGAAGCAGGCCGTCGTAAAATTAGCCAGTACACGCGTTACCTAACGCTAGTATTGGCTATCTTCCAATCAATTGGTATTTCGACTGGTTTGCCTAACCTGATTAATGGATTGGTGATAAACCCTGGCTTCGGATTCTACTTCACGGCAGTAGTGAGTCTAGTCACTGGAACTATGTTCCTAATGTGGTTAGGTGAGCAAATTACCGAACGAGGTATTGGTAACGGTATCTCTATATTGATTTTTGCTGGTATTGTTGCCGGTCTGCCAACAGCGATAGGTCAGACTGCGGAACAAGCAAGGCAGGGCGACATTAACATGTTGTTCCTACTGTTGATTGGCGTTATTGTTATCGCTCTTACATACCTAGTTGTATTTGTAGAGCGCGGACAGCGCAGAATTGTGGTAAACTACGCGAAACGTCAGCAAGGCCGTCAGGTTTTTGCGGCGCAAAGCACCCATTTACCGCTAAAAGTCAACATTGCTGGTGTAATTCCACCAATCTTTGCTTCTAGCATTATTCTGTTCCCGGGTACTATCGCAGGATGGTTCGGACAGAATGAATCAACAGCGTGGTTGCAAGATATAGCACTTATGCTATCTCCTGGTCAGCCGCTGTACGTGATGTTATATGCAGCAGCTATTATCTTCTTCTGCTTCTTCTACACGGCGTTGGTTTTCAACCCGCGTGATACAGCAGATAACTTGAAGAAGTCTGGTGCGTTCATCCCTGGTATTCGTCCAGGTGAACAAACGTCGCGTTACATTGACAAGGTAATGACTCGCCTTACACTGGCTGGCGCACTGTACATAACCTTTATTTGTTTAGTGCCTGAATTCATGCTAATTGCTTGGAATGTGCCGTTCTACTTCGGTGGTACGTCGCTTCTCATTATCGTAGTAGTTATCATGGACTTTATGGCACAAGTACAGACACATTTGATGAGTAGTCAATATGAGTCTGTGCTGAAAAAAGCTAACCTTAAAGGCTACGGCCGATAAGTTAGCCCCTTAATTTTGAAAGAAAGGGGAGTGATGTAATGAAAGTTCGTGCATCAGTAAAAAAGATTTGCCGTAATTGTAAAGTTATCAAGCGCAACGGTGTTGTGCGTGTAATTTGCAGTTCTGACCCTAAGCATAAGCAGCGTCAAGGCTAATCTAAGCGGTACAGAATATTGGCAAGACTGTAAGCAGAACCTGACAATACTTATCAGGTTCTGCAGTTTTGCTTTGTAGTATTCTGAACCTTTATTTGCAATTTAGTCGACGGGTAAGTATCCTATCGGGCTTTTTAGGTCGTCGACAAATAAACAAGAGGAGTGCTGTTAATGGCCCGTATCGCTGGCATTAACATTCCTGAGCACAAGCATGCTGTAATCGCTATCCAAGCGATCTATGGTATCGGTCCCACACGTGCGAAAAGCATCTGTGCGGGCGCTGGTGTTGCAGAAGATACAAAAATCAAAGAGCTAGACGAAGCTACTATTGATAAGCTTCGTGACGAAGTGGCTAAGTTCACCGTTGAAGGTGACCTACGCCGTGAAGTCTCTATGAGCATCAAACGTTTGATGGACCTGGGTTGCTTCCGTGGTATTCGCCACCGTCGTAGCTTGCCTCTACGTGGTCAGCGCACTAAAACTAATGCGCGTACCCGTAAAGGTCCTCGTAAGCCAATTAAGAAGTAAGCGGGGAGTAAGTTATGGCTAAAGCACCAGCTCGTAGCACGCGTAAACGCGCTAAACGTCAGGTTGCAGACGGTATGGCTCATATCCATGCGTCTTTCAACAACACAATTGTGACTATTACAGACCGTCAAGGCAATGCACTAGCATGGGCGACATCTGGTGGTTCAGGTTTCCGTGGTTCACGTAAATCTACCCCTTTTGCTGCACAGGTTGCTGCTGAGCGTGCAGGTGTTGCTGCACAAGAATACGGTCTTAAGAACCTTGAAGTTTTCGTTAAAGGTCCAGGTCCAGGCCGTGAGTCTGCGATCCGTGCTCTTAACGCTACAGGTTATAAGATCACAAACATTACCGATGTGACCCCAATTCCTCACAACGGTTGTCGTCCACCGAAAAAACGTCGCGTTTAATCGACGGACAGTTGGAGAAAGATCATGGCAAGATATTTGGGTCCTAAACTCAAACTTAGCCGTCGCGAAGGAACTGACTTGTTCCTTAAGAGCGGCGTTCGCGCAATCGATTCTAAATGTAAAATCGATACAGCGCCTGGTCAGCACGGTGCCCGTCGTGGCCGTCTGTCTGACTACGGTGTTCAGCTGCGTGAAAAACAAAAAGTTCGTCGTATGTACGGCGTTCTGGAAAAACAATTCCGCAACTACTATAAAGAAGCTGCACGTCTAAAAGGCAACACAGGTGAAAACTTGTTACAACTTCTAGAGCAGCGTCTTGATAACGTAGTTTACCGTATGGGTTTCGCTAGCACTCGTGCAGAAGCACGTCAGCTAGTTAGCCACAAGGCGATCATGGTAAATGGTCAAGTTGTGAACATCCCATCGTTTAACGTTTCTGCCGAAGACGTGGTTTCTGTTCGTGAAAAGGCTAAGAAGCAAGCGCGTATCGTTGCTGCTTTGGAACTGGCTGACCAACGTGAGAAGCCAACCTGGATTGAAGTAGACAGCAGCAAAATGGAAGGCACTTTCAAGCGTGTTCCTGAAAGAACTGACCTGTCTGCGGAAATTAACGAACAGTTGATCGTCGAACTTTACTCTAAGTAAAGCTAACTAAAGAGGAAGCATTGTGGGTTCTGTGACTGAATTCCTAAAACCGAGATTAGTAGAGATCGAAAACGTTTCTCCTACTCGTGCCAAAGTAACTTTGGAACCACTAGAGCGCGGCTTTGGCCATACTCTAGGTAACGCCCTACGTCGTATCTTACTGTCATCTATGCCAGGATGTGCAGTTACCGAGGTAGAAATTGATGGCGTTCTTCACGAGTACAGCACCAAAGAAGGTGTACAAGAAGACGTAATCGAAATCTTGCTTAATCTAAAAGGTTTAGCGGTTCGCCTTGAAGGTAAAACTGAGGCAACCCTAACTCTAGTGAAATCTGGCGCTGGCCCTGTTGTTGCTGGTGATATTCAGCATGATGGCGACGTAGAAATTACAAACCCTGATCACGTTATTTGTACTTTGACTGGCGAAGCTGAAATCAGCATGCGCATTAAAGTAGAAATGGGTCGCGGTTATGTACCAGCTTCTACCCGTCGCTCCTCTGAAGAAGATGATCGTCCAATTGGTCGTTTGTTAGTTGATGCTTCATACAGCCCAGTTGAACGTATTGCTTACAGTGTAGAGTCTGCGCGTGTTGAACAACGCACAGACCTAGACAAACTTATCATCGACATGGAGACGAACGGTACTTTGGATCCTGAAGAAGCGATCCGCCGTTCTGCTACTATCCTAGCTGAACAGCTAGATGCATTCGTAGACCTACGTGATGTATCTGAGCCAGAAGCGAAAGAAGAGAAGCCAGAATTCGATCCGATTCTGCTTCGTCCAGTAGATGACCTTGAGCTGACAGTACGTTCTGCAAACTGTTTGAAAGCAGAAGCTATCCAGTACATTGGTGACCTGGTACAGCGCACTGAGGTTGAGCTACTTAAAACGCCAAACCTTGGTAAGAAGTCGCTAACTGAAATCAAAGATGTTCTAGCATCTCGTGGTCTTTCTCTAGGTATGCGCCTAGAAAACTGGCCGCCAGAGAGCATCGCTGAAAAAGATTAATCAGGTTTTTATCAAACTGATTTGTAGAGAAGGATAAAACTATGCGCCATCGTAAGAGTGGTCGTCAGTTGAATCGCAACAGCAGCCATCGTCAAGCTATGTTCAAAAACATGGCCGGTTCTTTGGTCAAGCACGAAGTGATCAAAACTACGTTACCAAAAGCGAAAGAATTACGTCGCGTAATTGAGCCTCTAATCACTATGGCTAAAGAAGACAGCGTTGCAAACCGCCGTCTAGCTTTCGCCCGCACTGGTGACAAAGAGGTTGTAGGTAAACTATTCAACGAGCTTGGTCCTCGTTACGAAGCTCGTCCAGGCGGTTACACTCGCATTCTTAAATGCGGTTTCCGTGCTGGCGACAATGCCCCAATGGCATATGTTGAGCTAGTTGACCGTCCAGTTGTAGAAGCTGAAGAAGAAGCAGTTGAAGCAACTGAAGAGTAATTAATACTCTTAGTTCTGAGAAATCAGAATTATAGAAAAACCCGGCTTAGGCCGGGTTTTTTGTTTTCTAATTCTAGCTTTGCAAGAAAAGCTTACAACGCTGATGACTTGAACTTTTCATTTGAAAAAAGAAGTGTCCTTATTCGAGTTCAAATCAAATTTAATTCATACTTCAAAACGTATAAACTACGGAAAAATTAAATTCAAAGGAACGCACAAATTATGGGAAGCCCAATTACCTGCTTTAAGGCCTACGATATTCGTGGCGAGCTCAATACTCAACTGACAGAAGAGGTTGCTTATCGAATAGGGTACGCATTTGCAGCAGAGCTTAATGCTAAAACGGTAGTAGTAGGCAGTGACGTAAGGCTTACATCTACACCACTAAAACTTGCATTAAGTGCAGGGTTAGTAGATGCAGGGGCAAAGGTTACCGATATCGGTATGGCTGGCACAGAAGAAATTTACTTTGCAACCAAGCATCTTGGCGTTGATGGCGGTATTGAAGTAACCGCCAGTCATAATCCGATAAACTATAATGGTATGAAGCTGGTTAAGGCGGGCTCGGTGCCCATCAGTGGCGATACTGGGCTACATGCTATTAAAGAGCGCGCAGAACAACTTAGTGACGACTTTGTTACCGGTAGGTTAGAGCACTATACCAACGATGAAAATATAGACGCCGATGCCTTTTTTAGCGGCAAAGCGCATATTGAATCAGCGAAATTAAAAGCAACAGAGCAATACAGTGAACAATCGTGCATGCAAGATTACGTTGAGCACATGTTGTCATATGTTGACTTAACTAATTTCACTCCGCTTAAGGTAGTAGTAAATGCTGGTAATGGTGCTGCCGGACCAGCACTCGATGCTATTGAGCGCGAAATGCTAAACAAAGGTGTACCCATTGAGTTTATCAAAGTACACCATAACGCCGATGGTACTTTTCCAAATGGCATTCCCAATCCACTACTTCCTGAAAACCGCGCTGACACTGCCAATGCGGTAAAAGAACATAAGGCTGATTTTGGTGTGGCGTGGGATGGCGACTTTGACCGCTGCTTCCTATTCGACGCTGATGGCGAGTTTATCGAAGGCTACTATATTGTCGGGTTGCTGGCTGAGGCCTTTATAGAAAAAAATACCGACAGTAAAATAATTTACGACCCGCGTGTATATTGGAATACTGAAGCTATTGTAGCTAAAGCTGGCGGCACGCCAATAAAATCGAAAACAGGCCACGCGTTCATTAAAGAAAGAATGCGCAAAGAAGATGCGGTGTATGGCGGAGAAATGAGTGCGCACCATTACTTCCGTGATTTTGCCTATTGCGATTCTGGCATGATCCCATGGCTACTTATTGCGGAGTTAGTGTGCGTTAAAAAACAAACATTAGCCAGTATGGTTAAGGCCCGTATAGAAGCATTCCCTTCCTCAGGTGAAATAAACAGTAAGCTCAAAGATGCTGATGCAGCTTTAGCTCGCGTAACTGATAAATATAAACCCATTGCAAGCGTTATTGATGAAACTGATGGATTAGGCCTAGAGTTCGATACATGGCGTTTCAACCTACGTAAGTCTAATACTGAACCGGTAATTCGTTTGAATGTTGAAAGTAAAGGCGACATTCCGCTTATGCAGCAGAAAACAGAAGAATTATTAGCGCTTATTCGCGCAGAGTAAGGTTATATAGTTAGGTAAATATAAAAGGGAAGCTGGAGCTTCCCTTTTAAATAATTGTTTATGTTGTATATGTGCTGTATACAACCGTAAATTGTGACAAATAATAGTACTGGTAACGTTTAATCACAACGAAATAGTTTGTATACTTTGGCTTAAACAATTTACGTTTAGGACGTGGGTAGTCAAGCTCACACATCAAGGATATTACAAATGAAACCAGTAGTATTGGCCGGAGGCTCAGGTAGTCGTTTATGGCCAAAATCGCGCGCAGCACTTCCAAAGCAGTTTTTGTCGTTAACGTCAGACAGCACAATGTTGCAAGACACGATTTCTCGCTTGAAAGGCACCCCTGCTCAAAATCCAATTTTCATTTGTAACGATGCACATCGCTTTATCGTAGCCGAGCAGCTTCGCCAAAAAGGCATTCAACATGGCGGTATTCTTCTTGAACCTGTTGGTCGTAACACTGCGCCAGCCATAGCCCTTGCAGCGCTGCACGCTACCATTAACGGTGAAGATCCAATACTTCTTGTGCTGGCGGCAGACCACCTTATTAAAGACAACCAAGCGTTTCACAACGCAATTGCGAGGGCAGAGCAACTTGCTGAGCAAGGCAAGCTAGTTACCTTTGGTATTGTTCCAGATCAGCCACATACAGGTTACGGTTACATTAAAGCCGGCAATGCATTAGGCGACGGGTTCGAAGTTGCGCAGTTTGTAGAAAAACCAGCACTAGAAACTGCAAAAGAATATGTAGACTCAGGCTGCTACTATTGGAACAGCGGTATGTTTATGTTCAAAGCAAGCCGCTATTTAGAAGAGCTTGCAAAACATAATCCTGAAATGCTAGATGTGTGCAAACGTGCTATCGACACAGAAACACCTGATTTAGACTTTATCCGTGTAGATCACGATATCTTTGCCACCTGTCCAGACGATTCAATTGATTATGCGGTTATGGAAAAAACCGGCAGTGCAGCCATGGTGCCGCTAGATGCAGGCTGGAGTGACGTAGGAAGCTGGACATCACTATGGGAAACTGCTGAAAAAGACGAAAATGGCAACGTATCCGTTGGCGATACTATCTTAGAAAACACCAAAAACAGTTATGTAAACGCAGAGCAGCGTTTAGTGTCGGTCATTGGACTTGAAGACGTGGTAGTAGTAGAAACTAAAGATGCGGTTATGGTTGCCCACAAAGATGATGCGCAAAGCATTAAAAATGTGGTCAACAAATTAAAAGCTGAGCACCGCCCAGAGTTTGAATTCCATCGCGAAGTATTCCGTCCATGGGGTAGCTACGATTCTATCGACAGCGGCGCTCGCTTCCAAGTTAAGCGTATTACGGTAAAACCAGGTGAAAAGCTATCGGTTCAAATGCACCACCACCGCGCTGAACACTGGATTGTGGTTTCTGGTAGTGCAAACGTAACTATAGATGAAGAAACGCAGTTAGTTACCGAGAACGAGTCGGTATATATTCCTATCGGTGCGGTTCATGCGCTAGAAAACCCTGGTAAGATACCCCTAGAGCTTATTGAAGTGCAGTCTGGTGCATACCTTGGTGAAGACGATATTGTGCGTTTTTCTGATAGATATGGGCGTGTTGAGAAGTAATGTAAAATTGCATAGTAAAAAAGCACCTTAAGGTTAATGCCGTTCACTTAAGGTGAGCGGCATTTTTCTTTCTGCTGTATCGCTGTGGTCTCTTCTTAACTGTTCGGGGGAAGCTGCGTTCTCGCCGTGGAGC
>NZ_JAJALG010000037.1:0-40288 GCF_020515205.1 Alteromonas sp. McT4-15 | reverse complement strand
GATGGCAGAATATTGGAAGGTAACCCACCGCCACAGACCATATAATATAATACCTGTAGCGTTCTATGTTACTTTAGAGGGGAAAATCCCTAGAACCCCAATAGCGGCATTAAGAGCCAATAAATTGGTTTGATCGGCAATTTCAGCAATTGTAGAGACCACACTAGAGACATTCTTTCCATCGTTTTGCAGTCGGTCTAACGTAGACGCGGTTTTGTCGATATCCTGCGTAAGGTCAGTTATGGCTTTAGCAGTAGCTTCTACATCATCGCGCCCTTGCGCAACTTGCTCTGCACTAATTTGCGCTTCATTAGCGGCTTGCTTTGAAAGATGTAAGCTCTGCTCCATCTCACCGGATAACGTATCCATGACACTCACGAGCTGTTTAATGTCTCCCTGAAAACTGCTAATTGCGCTTGCAGAATGACCTGTAGCATCATTAAGTGCAGTCGACGAGTGGTTCAGATTGTTCACTGCAACTTGCAGATCCTGCATCCCTTTTAAAAATACATTTAA
Organism: Alteromonas sp. McT4-15; assembly: GCF_020515205.1. Classification (NCBI taxonomy): domain Bacteria; kingdom Pseudomonadati; phylum Pseudomonadota; class Gammaproteobacteria; order Alteromonadales; family Alteromonadaceae; genus Alteromonas; species Alteromonas sp. McT4-15. The sequence goes on along the minus strand of NZ_JAJALG010000037.1, from coordinate 39,772 downwards.
CAAACCCTGTACACTTCGCGTGATGGCATCAAGTTCAGCTAGCTGCTGTTGTGGTAAGTGGGTTGCTAGGCGACGCGAGCTAGCGAGTTCATTAAGCTTTGCTGCCATTGCTTCAATGGGGTTGGCAATGTGCAATTTAGACAGCGCGTAGCCAACAATTGTCACTATCAGTAATAAGACAACAAGAGCAACAATGATCCACTCACTGGTATTAAGTTCAGATGATATTGCCATGGTTCGCGTATTAGCGGCTTGCTCTACGGCCTTTCTCACCTCACTCATTTGAGCATTAAGGGCACTCGATGCCTGTGTTATATCGGCCAAATTGTCACGAGCGGTGTCCCAGCTTACTGACGATGCAGACATGGTAGCCTGAAGTGCTGATATCGCTTTAGTGAGCTTTTCGAACTGTTGCTGTGCACCGCTTGCCCCGGCACTCGATAGAGCTGAAAATTGCGCTGAAACCCCATTCACGATTTGCTTCTTGCGCTTGTCAAACTGCGTGGTGTCTAACGTGGTGCCATATAAAGAGTAAGCAATTAAGACGAGTTCTTTGCTGCCGCTTTGTATTTCGTTTATCGCGCTAAGTGAAGGAAGCGTTTGTGAAACATAAGTATCAACCAATGTCTCAACGCGATTATTGTTTTTTGTAAGCACAAACGCCGCTAATACTGCCACCGTTATAACTAGGGCGTACCCCAGTAAAATTCTCTGCTTTATGGTGTTAAACATGCTCTTCCCTTCTGTTTTGGGGCATGCTTACCTTCACTCCTATTGTTGCTAACAAGCAGTCAGGCTAACGCTGTTTGTACAGTACTGAGTAAAGTTATCGAAGGCACCCGTAGTAACGAATCAGGTTTGTATAATAAACATTGAACAAAAATAGACCGTCTTCAAGTCTTTTTTCTTTCATAGAGATGTATTTATCTTAGGCTAGCCTTGAACGGTCGGGGTCTGTGTCTTTACTTAAAGGTGATTGAGAGGCACGGCTGTTGTGTATTTTATTTGCTCCATGGCAAAGCTTGAAGTAACGTCGGAAAATTCAATACCATTTACTAAACGCTTGTAGAAATGGTCGAAACAGTCCATGTCCGTCACGAGAACTTTTAGTAAATAATCATATTCTCCAGACATGCGATAACATTCAACAACTTCATCAAATGAGGCAGCATGCTTGGCAAATGCAGCTAACCATTTACCGTCGTGTTTGCCGGCTTTAACCTGCACGAATACCGTCATGGTAAGCCCTAACAAGCGCGCTTGAAGCAAAGCAACACGACGAGAAATAATGCCTTTTTCTTCTAACTTTTGAATACGTCGCCAGCAGGGTGTTACGGTGAGTCCTACCTTCTCGGCGATGTCAGCTACAGGTGTTTCAGCATTTTGCTGAAGCAGCGATAAAATGGCGCGATCAGTATTATCAAGTACATTATTCTTCACCGCTTACAGCCACCACGGTTTATTGAAGCTAACGTTTTCAACAGGTATTTCATATTGGAACGGTTCGGAAAAGCCATCCCAAAATGCCGTTTCAAGAGACTCATCGTCAAAAGTAAGCTGTTTATTTTCTTTGTATTGGGCAAGAAGTGTACGGTAGGCGTCTACGGGCATTTGAGGGTTAGACTGCCTGAAAATAACACGGCCTCCAAACTCAGCATAAAGGGCTTTTTCCACCAAAAACTTGATCACTTCGAGCTTGGCAATCTCTTGAATACTTTTGCTGGCTCCTTCTTTTTTATTACGCGCAAATTCACCGCCGAACTTGGTTTCAAACTGCTGTGTTAGGTCAGGGTCTGCAACAATACTGTTACGCTTGGCATAGTCCAGAATAATGCGCTCGAGCACGTTATCAAATGTCGCCATCTGTATTTTGTAATCAAGAAGTGCACTGTATTTTTCTTTTGCTTTGTCACGCATTGTCTTGCGCTCTGCTTCACTTGGTAGAACCGACGCCACAGTAATTGGCTCTCCTAGAACTACCGCGAGTACCTGCTCATCTTGAACATCATCTTCTTGTGCCCAAGCAAAACCAAAGCACATCGATGTTGCAACACACAACAATAAAAATAATTTTCGAATAGACACGTTATTCTCCCTACAAGCAATGCAACTCGAAGACATGAGATAGCACACCTAGTAAAGCATTAAACCGATAACGTTAGCAACACAGAGACGTTGCTAGTTGATAAGAAATAAATGAGGGGATAAGAAAGAAAAACGGCGGTCAATTGACCGCCGTTTTTGAATTCTTAGATAGCTTGCACGTTAGCAGCTTGAAGACCTTTTTGACCTTCTTCAACTTCAAATTCTACTCGCTGACCTTCTGGAAGCGTTTTGTAACCGTCAGAGATGATCGCACGGAAATGAACGAATACGTCCTTACCGCCGTTATCTTGAGTTAGAAAACCGTAACCTTTATCAGCGTTGAACCACTTAACTGTGCCTGTAACTTTAGACATGTCGTATAGACCTCAAATATCGTATTAAATTGCGCATAAGCGCGTGTAACTTAGCTTCTTTAGAGTCTTCAAATTGGCGGAGTATTGGGTCTTACTTACGAATGGACAAACAACTTACAACAAATTACCGGGTAACTCGAGTGGTTTAACATATAGCAAATAATACAAAATCGCGTCTATTTAAAGACTTTGGCCAAAAGCCAAGAACACTATAACACTCTTCGGGACGATTAATATACAAATTAATTGCTAAACTGCGGATTTCATAAATATTTCACCGCAGCGTAACAAAGCTTAGCGCCCGTTTCGCCACGCCATGAACCAGCAAGCAGCACCGATCAAGCCTGTAAATGCAGGGAAATACCACGATATATCGTAAATTGGTAATATAGCCGACATTAATACAAAAGTGGCACCCACCACGCTATAGTGAGTGGTCTGAGTTGTTTTCTTTTGCGCCAATAGTAAAGCGGCGTGCGCTCGTTGTTGCTGTAGCGGCATTTTTTTCATCTGCTGTAGGCTGTCGTACAGCAAATCAGGCATCTCAGGCAGTTTTTCAGACCAAAATGGCAGGTTATCTTTTACCTTGCTCATCATGGCAGTAAAGCCAATCTGCTCTTTCATCCAGTTCTCTAAAAAAGGCTTAGCCGTTTTCCACAGGTCAAGCTGCGGATATAGCTGTCGTCCCAGCCCTTCAATGTAAAGCAACGTTTTTTGCAACAGTACTAGCTGGGGTTGCACAACCATGTTGAATCGACGGGCGGTATTGAACAGTTGAAGCAGCACATTACCAAATGAAATTTCTGCCAGTGGCTTTTGGAAAATAGGTTCGCAAACGGTGCGAATAGCCATTTCGAACTCGTCGATATTGGTATCTTGTGGCACCCAACCCGAGTCGGCATGCAACTGCGCTACCTTGCGGTAGTCACGATTAAAAAATGCGATAAAATTCTCAGCGAGATAGCGTTTGTCTTCGCGATTAAGCGTACCCACGATCCCAAAGTCGATAGCAATATATTTGGGGTTTTCAGGGCTTTCTGTTGATACAAATATGTTGCCGGGGTGCATATCGGCGTGAAAAAAGCTGTCTCTGAACACCTGCGTGAAAAACACTTCAACGCCGCGTTCGGCCAATTTTTTCATATTAGTATTTTGTGCAAGCAACGCGTCAATGTTTGAAATAGGCAGTCCGTAAATACGCTCCATAACTAACACGTTACTACGACAATAGTCGCTATAGATTTTGGGGACGTAGAGTGCATCTGAGCCCTCGAAGTTACGCCCTAACTGAATACCGTTTGCTGACTCTCGCAATAAATCAAGCTCGTCCACTATGGTTTTGCGGTATTCAACGACCACTTCGACAGGTCGCAGTCGTTTACCATCCGGTAACCAGCGCTGCAATACATTAGCCAAACTAAATAGTAATTCCATATCGGCAACTATAGTGTCGCGGATATCTGGCCTAAGTACTTTGACCACAACATCTTCGTTATTCTGTTTAAGCTTGGCAGCGTGCACTTGCGCAATAGAAGCCGACGCCAATGGCGCTTCATCAAACTCGCTAAAGAGCTCGCTTAAATGAGTAATACCCAGCGCCTGCTTAACAATGTCTTGCGCAGCTTCTGAGGAAAACGGGGCAACTTTATCTTGAAGACGTGCTAGTTCATTGGCAATGGCTGGAGGAAGCAGATCGCGGCGAGTCGACAGCATTTGCCCAAATTTAATAAATACTGGACCTAAGCTTTGTAGCGCTAATGTAATACGCTCGCCAGCAGATTTACCCTTGTGCTTGTTGCGCACCCAGAAAATACTGTGGCGCATAGCACGTGCGTACCAAGGCAACCACTTTGAAGGAATAAGCTCATCGAGTCCGTGTTCCAACAATACCTTATTAATTCGGTATAACCTTACAATACGCATCAAAGGCCCTGTCTATATTACTTAATTTTTTCTTCTAAACGACGTAATCTTGCTTCAAGACCGTCGGTACTGTCGCGCAGTGCATTTACTTCATCGCTAAAGTGCATAACGGCGAGTTTATGGGCGGCGAGTTGCTTCTCTTCAACTACCGCATTACCTACCACTCTTCCCAATGAGGATAACGCTTGTAACGATTTTTCATGCAGTGTTTTTGCAACCTTAACGGTTTGGTGTGCAAACACATCATTGGTTTTTTTCGCGAGCAATTCTTCAACATCAATATCGAGTTGCTGAAAAAGCGCGCTTACTTGCTGGGCTACATTGAGCTCGCCCTCTAAAAACAGTGCTTTTTGCTGAATAAGGCGAGTTAACTGGCTTGTCTCTTTAAGTTCAGGCAAGGTGTTAAGAGATGTTTTTATGCAGCAATCTTTTGCGCCAAGCGTTGCCACGACTTCTTCAAACGAGCCTTGCTCGGTCAGTACGTCAACCCTATCTGAAAACGACAAGGTGATGCCATAAGGCAATGGCGATACAAACGCAGTCAGTCTCGCTCCCGATAATGCCTTTAATCGCTTTTCGCTATCCTCATCCAGCGAAAGTACTTTATTGATGGCTGTTTCAATGGATGCCGCTACAAGGGCTGAGGTTGGCATTAAAACTTATAACCTCTATGCAGGGCCACAATGCCCCCCGTTAGGTTTTGGTAGTCGCATTGCTCAAAGCCAGCTTCTTCAAACATTCCCTTTAATGTTTCTTGATCTGGGTGCATACGAATACTTTCGGCAAGGTATTGGTAACTTTCAGCATCATTTGCAACTAACTGCCCCATCTTAGGCAAGATATGGAATGAATACATATCATACACTTTACTAAGCTGTTCAGAAGTTGGCTTTGAAAACTCCAAAACCAACAATCGGCCGCCCGGCTTAAGCACACGGTATATAGAATTTAGCGCGTTTTGCTTTTCGGTAACGTTTCGAAGACCAAAAGCCATAGTAACAACATCGAAGTGATTGTCGGGAAACGGCAATGCTTCTGCGTCAGCCTGAACATAATCGATATTACTTACAAGGCCGCGGTCGCGTAATTTATCGCGCCCAACTTTTAGCATCGACAGGTTGATATCAGCTAGGGTGACGCGGCCCGTTGGCCCCACTAAACGAGAAAACTTAGCGGTTAGATCGCCAGTTCCACCAGCAATATCCAACACTTTGTTGCCTGAACGTACGCCACTGCAATCAATCGTGAAACGTTTCCACAAACGGTGTACGCCCATCGACATAAGGTCATTCATCACGTCATATTTAGCTGCAACCGAATCGAAGACATTGGCAACAAGTGATGCTTTTTGCCCCTTATCAACTTGCTTATAACCAAAGTGCGTCGTTTGCTCTTGTGCTGAACCCATTTGCGAAGTGGGAGTCTGATTGTCGCTCATGACAGTCCTGTTCTATGAATAATGTCTTAAAGCCGAAGTGTATCGGATTGTAATGGTAAGCAAAAGCTTTAAACCCCAAGACAGCATTAATCGAGCAAGTTAGTTTACTCGATTATTGGTGCCCCAACTAAATGCAACAATGGCGCTTATTTCTTGTAGCGAACGTCCGCTTTCTTTTTGCCATGTGGCGAACGCGTTATTCGCTGCAGCAAGCGATTTTTTGGACGTCAGCCCACCATCAATAATGTCGTGCTTGCGCAGATAATCTTCAACGTCACGCGAAAACAAAAACGTATCTATACCCAATGAACGCAACATATAAGGGCCAGTGTTTCCACCTAGCCGTGCACCACGCTTTTTGAGAAACTCCCATAAACTGGTGATATTGCTTGCATCAAAGCTTGCGACAAACTTACCAAAACTGCCGTGCTCTCTTGCTACATCTTTAATCATGATGGCGTTATCTCTCACCGTCATCACTTTTTTGTAGTTTCGAACAATGCGCTTATCTGTTGCTTTTTGCTCAAGCATTTCATCAGGCATTAGCAAAACTTTGTCGATATCAAACCCGAAAAAAACGGTTTCAAAATCGGTCCATTTCTGTTCAATAACACGCCAGACAAAACCAGATTGAAATACCTTCTTGGTCATTGCAGCTAAGAAGCGATCGTCACTAATCGCTTCAATTTCATCTTTAGTCAGCGGCGCCTGAAGCATAGCTTCAAGCACCTTCTCACCACCTTTGCGTTCACACGCTCTGCGGTAAATAGATTCAAAAGACTCTGCCATGTACACCTAGCCCTTTATACCGCTATGGCGAAGTAATGCATCGACTTTAGGCTCTCGCCCCCTAAACGCAACAAACAGCTCCATCGGTGGCTTGCTGCCTCCCATTTCAAGGATATTTTCAAGAAATGCTTGGCCCGTCTCGCGATTAAAAATACCGTCTTCTTCAAATTTACTATAGGCATCGGCCGACAACACTTCAGCCCATTTGTAACTGTAGTAACCCGCGGCATAACCACCGGCAAATATGTGTCCGAAGCTATTTTGAAAACGATTAAAAGACGGTGGTGTAACCACTGCGACTTCTTCACGCACGTTATCCAACGTGCCTTGTACATCAACGTCACTGCCTTTCTCGCTGTGCAGCAAGAAATCGAACAAACTGAATTCCAACTGACGCACCATTTGCATTGCAGATTGATAATCTCTGGCTGCTAACATACGCTCAAGTAAATCAGCAGGAAGCGGTTCACCTGTTTCGAAATGACCTGAAATGAAATTCAGCGCATCTTCTTCCCAGCACCAGTTCTCCAAGAACTGACTAGGTAGCTCTACGGCATCCCATGGCACACCATTAATACCCGATACACCAGCTGCCTTCATTTTGGTCAGCATGTGATGAATGCCATGGCCAAACTCATGGAATAATGTCACCACTTCGTCGTGGGTAAACAATGCAGGCTTGTCGCCTACAGGGGCGTTAAAATTACACGTGAGATAAGCAACCGGTAGTTGAAGTTCGCCACTTTGCGTTTCACGACGTACACGGCATTCGTCCATCCAAGCACCGCCACGCTTTTTGGCACGCGCGTATAAATCAAGATAGAAACTGCCGCGCATTACGTCTGCATCATCAGTAATAGTAAAATAGCGTACATCCTTGTGCCATGTGTCCACACCAGGTTGCTCGATAACCTTCAGGCCATACAAGCGGTGTACAACTTCAAACAAACCTGAAAGTACTTTATCTTCAGGGAAGTAAGGGCGAAGCATTTCATCAGAAATGGTGTACTTTTCTTGCTTTAACTTTTCGCTGTAATACGGAATATCCCAGGCTGCTAATTCTGATACGCCGTGCTTGTCTTTAGCGTATGCTTCAACCTCTTTTAATTCGCGCTCGGCTTGTGGTTTAGAACGGCTCGCTAAATCGCGAAGAAAGCCTACGACTTGCTCAGTCGAATCAGCCATTTTGGTGGCCAAGGAGCGCTCTGCATATGTATCAAAACCCAATAGCTCTGCAAGCTCTGTACGAAGCACTAGTGTTTCTTTAATAATATCCGTGTTGTCCCACTTACCCGCATTAGGTCCCTGCTCTGACGCTTTGGTAGCATATGCGCGGTACATCTCTTCACGTAAATCGCGATTGTCCGCATACAACATCACGGGTAAGTACGAGGGGATATCAAGGGTGAACAGGTAGCCTTGTAAGTCTTTTTGATGCGCCGCTTGTGCAGCTGCCTCTAACGCAGACTCAGGCATGCCAGCAAGGTCACTTTGGTCGGTGACATGCTTTGTCCAGCCCATAGTGGCATCCATGACGTTATTAGAAAACGTAGAGGACAACTCACTCAATTTTGCCTGAATTTGAGCAAATCGCTTTTTCTTTTCCTCGGGTAACGCTACGCCCGATAGTGTGAAATCGCGAATTGCGTTTTCAACGACTTTTTGCTGCTCTTGTGACAGTGTACTGAATTCATCAGATTCTTTTAACGCGACATAGGCGTTGTACAGCCCTTCGTGTTGTCCAACCCAAGTGCCGTACTCTGAAAGTAGCGGCAAGCATGCGTCATGTGCTTCACGCAATTCATCACTACTAACAACGCTATTCATATGTGATACAGGAGAAAACATTTTCCCCAAGCGATCATCAACTTCTTCTAATCGCAGAACCACGTTTTTGTATGAGTAGTCGTTTGACGCCACTACTTCTTCAATTTCGTTTTTGCACGCTTCAATCGCCTTTTCTATAGCGGGCTTAATAGAGGCCGGTGTAATAGAAGAAAAAATAGGTAGTCCATCTACCAATTCAATTGCTGGTGTCGTCATAAAATATCCACGCTAACTTTGATTTAAAAAATATCATGGGGCTTAGCAACGTAAATGCAAGCTAATCTTCACTTAATTGACTCCCTCTTGTTTTACTCCTAACTTTACATATGTGTTCACTTGGTTTGTTATTCTCTTACGCTCACACTCACACCTTTTATTCAGCGAAAACGAGTTATCATCGAGGCCAAAAAATGTCACTAATGTCACATTTCATCCTTTTGTCTAGTTTGTCTTAAATTGCCGAAAGCCTATAATTTGACCACTGAATGCTAAAAGGCGAAAACATGAAGACATTAACCTCTGGCGAAATTGCAACTTACTGTGACGTAAATTTGCGTACCGTTATTCGTTGGATAGAAAGTGGGAAGCTAAAAGGCTTCAAGCTGCCAGGGCGAGGAAATAATCGCGTTTTGGTAGAAGACTTCATCGAATTTCTAGAACGCCATGAAATGCCCATCCCAGACGCGTTGAAAGGTACGGTCATACCATCAATTCTTATTGTCGATGATGAATTACCAGTTGCCAAATCCATACAACGTGTGGCAAGGCGCGCTGGTTTTGACAGCTACATCGCTACTGGCGGATTTCAGGCTGGTATCATGTTAAGCCAGTACGAACCTAAGGTAATGACGCTTGATTTAAGCATGCCGGGCATGGATGGTTACAGTGTAATCGACTTTACGCGTGACCAAGAAAAGTACAAATCGCTTAAAATTGTCGTCATTTCAGCACTTGATGAAGCTAGTTTAGAGCGTGCACTTGAAATTGGCGCCGATGCAACTTTGCAAAAGCCATTCTCGAACCACGATCTGACCATGGTTCTAGAGCAATTTATGGCTGTGTAAAGCGTCTTTTTATAGAAGGATATGATGTGAGAAACGCGTTTATCGTCGTGCTTATTGCCCTGCTGTATGGCACAGCATCAACAGCGGTGTGCGCACAAGGCAAAACGCTGACCTTCGGTGTAGTTCCGCAGCAATCGCCAAAACGAATGGTTGAAATTTGGCAGCCGCTTATCGACTATATAAGCGAGTATTCAGGCATATCCATTACGTTCAAAACCGCGAAAGACATCCCATCTTTTGAGGCCGAAGTGGCAGATGGCGTCTATGACATTGCGTATATGAACCCTTATCATTTTGTGGCCTTTAACGACCTTGTTGGATACCACGCACTTGCTCGACAACGCGATAAGGAGATTAAGGGCATCATTGTGGTTCATAAAGACAGTCCTATTCAAAACCTCGCTGAATTAAATGGCAGCGAACTTGCCTTTCCTGCACCTGCGGCCTTTGCTGCCACGATTATTACCAGCGCTCAATTACGCAAAAACAATATTGCATTTAGGCCACGCTATGTAAATTCGCACGACTCCGTCTACCTCGCAGTTCAGCGTGGCTTTTTTGAAGCTGGCGGCGGTATTTTACGAACCTTGAGTAGTATTCCTGAAAGCGTGAGTAAGGATATTCGGGTATTGTGGGAAAGCGATGGCTATACCCCTCATGCAATCGCTACCCACCCCAACATGGCACAAAAGGATAGACAAGCTATCCTTAATGCATTGATAGCAATAACAAATGATTCAAGCAAAATGTGGATCTTGGAAGGGCTTGGTTTTAGCGGCTTTATACCCGCTGAAGACAGTGACTGGGACGATGTAAGGTCGCTTGGCATTCCCTCTCTTTCAAGACCGCATTTTTGAACTAGGGATTTATGCGACTGTCTCTTCGAACAAAAACCATAATCGGAATAGCATTTACCGCACTGCTATTGCTTTTGGTACTTGTTGTGACCGTATTTAATCAACTTAACGAGCTGGTTGACAATAGCGTAAAGAAATCAGCCGATACGTCGGTTGCTCTATTTGTATCGACCACAAAAAATGCTTTCCTTAGCTACGACTTATCGTCTTTAGAAGCGGATGTTGCTGAAATATTGACAAACCCCAATATTGCCTATGTCAGAGTTAAAGATAAAGAAGGCAGAATTTATGTAGAAAATGGAGAACCCACGGCCATTTCCCGTCCGTTTCGCGAAGACAATACTGTCGCGACCGCCAGCGATGGCATTTACGATACCCGTGCACCAATAATGGTGAATACTACACTGTATGGCTTTGTGGAAATCGGGCTGAACATTGCATCGGTCACTGAATCTGTCTCTAGAGCGAGAAATTGGACACTCACAATTGCTGCGTTTGAGTTAGTTCTTGTCGGATTATGCTCCTACTTTCTTGGTTCGTACTTAATGTCTCAGCTTGTCCGCCTTCACGAAGGTGCCAAACATCTTGGCGAGGCCGTTGACAAGAATAACTATCAAGATGTGTTTATTAGTGTGCGAGGGAATGACGAACTCAGTGAACTTGCTGAAGCATTCAATCAGCTAGTTGATAAGCTCAAAGAAGAGAACGAGCAACGACAACGCGCGCAAGATGATTTAAAAGACCTTAACGCGTTACTTGAAGTCAAAGTGCAAGACAGGACAGCACAGTTAAATCAACGAAATGTTCAGCTAGAAAACGCCAATCGAGATCTTAAAGAAACCCAAGTTCAATTACTCCAAGCTGAAAAAATGGCATCTGTTGGCCAACTAGCCGCAGGTGTCGCCCATGAAATCAACAACCCAGTCGGGTTTGTGAGCAGTAATATTTCAACACTTTGTGAATACGTTGCTACGTATCAAATGCTCTTTACGCAACTTGAGGTTATTAGTAACACTCAAGATGAAGATCAACAGCGTAAAGCACTAACCGATTTTAAGTCGCTTCTTACAAAACACGATATGACATTTATCAACGATGACATAACTGACTTGCTAAACGATTCTAAAGAAGGGCTGCAACGGGTTGCCGATATTGTAAAAGGCTTAAAGCTCTTTTCCCGTGTTGATAGTGATGAAATGCAACAACACAGCTTAAATGATTGTGTACGCACCACCCTTGCCATGGTTAACAACCAACTCAAGTATACTTGTAATGTAGAAACGCATCTTGGCAACATTCCAGATATTGCTATGAATGTAGGCAAAATTTCACAGGTAATTACCAATTTGCTTATTAATGCAGGGCAAGCCATAGAAAGCACCGGCCAACACGGCACAATAACTATCACTACTGAAACGGTGGGCGAATTTGTGAATTTGTATGTTAAAGACACGGGTTGTGGAATTCAGCCCTGTCATTTGGACAAGCTGTTTAATCCGTTTTTTACCACAAAACCAGAAGGACAAGGTACTGGCTTGGGACTGTCAATTTCATTTGGTATTGCACAAGAGCACGGCGGCACGCTATCAGCATCTAGCAAAGAAGGAGAAGGCAGTTGCTTTGTACTAGCCCTTCCACTCGTGCAGCCGGTTTCACCACCTAGTGATGAGAAAGACAAAACATGAGCCCTATGTCTTCGATAGGTACGCCCCAAAAGAGATTAGTTTTTAAGGATAAATGTTTATGACTGAGCCTAGCGCAGAAAACAAGGTGACTTACACGGTCCTATTTGTAGACGATGAGCCCAACATCCTTCGTGCCATCAAGCGCGCGCTTTTTACGATGGATATTACATTGTTGTTAGCTGAAAGTGGCGCAAAAGCATTGGAGCTTCTAGAAAAAAATGAAGTTCATGTGGTTATTTCAGACATGAAGATGCCGCAAATGTCAGGCGCAGAATTGTTAGAGCAAGTCGCCATTAATTACCCTGAGACATTTCGTGTGGTGTTAACCGGCTATGCTGATATTGAATCAACGATTAAAGCGGTAAACCAAGGAAAAATACATCGCTACTTACAAAAGCCTTGGGATAACCAAGAATTGGTGGCTGCGGTAGAAGAAGGGCTAGAGCGCGTAAAACTTAAAGCGGAAAACGAACGCTTACAAAAACTAACTCGTCTTCAAAATAAAAAGCTTAAAGACGTCAACTCCTCACTTGAACAAATGGTTCACAAGCGTACGCGTCAAATAAAGGCAGCACTGAATAAAATTGAAAAGCATAATTTAGCTATGGAGCAGGTGCTATTTAACGTTATCAGTATTAACCCACACATTAATGGTAAATTCGCAATTGAAGTAAGTGAATTGGCGACAAAATTAGCGCGCACGGCGAAACTAGAAAAAGACGAGATAAAACAAATTCGTTATGCGGGCCTTATTTGTGAATTAGGGCTATTAGGGCTTGAAACTGAAGACTTTCTTGGACCGTTCGCTAAGCTGAAGTATCAGCAACAGCAAAACTATTTGTCACAGACCAAACAAGCCGCTCTGATACTTGCACCAGCCCATGAATTGCATGCTGTTTCAGACATTATTGAATTTCAATTTGAGCACTACAATGGTTCCGGTCTAAATAAGAAGGTGGCAAAAGAAATCCCCGTAGGATCTCGCATTATCGCAATTGCACGGGATTTTTGGCGTTTAGTAACGGGCAGAATGACAGGTGCAGAGATGAGCCCTCGAGACGCTAAAATAGAAATGAAGAAGCACAGAAATACCCGTTACGACGCGGAATTTTTGGATTTGTTATTAGCATCAGACGATATATCAACGTCTAAATTGCTGCACGCCTCGCTAAAAGCATCACAACTTAAGTCAGGCATGGTGTTATCGCAAAACTTGTATAACGATAGCCATATTCTTATTCTGCCCGAAGGGCATGTTTTCTCAGAAGCGACTATTCAGAAACTTATTAAATTTGAAAAGGAACGCGGAAAAGCGTTCAGTATTCAGGTAGAACCAGAAGAAGTTGTTGATTCACCAGAAGATTCATAAAGTCGTTATTTTACATAGTGCCTTTTATTTGGCTTACGCCATCCCCATGATTGAAATAGATGAAATGACGACCGGTATCATCCGGTCTAGTCAATCACTAACAGTTTTCTATGGCACATTATCTTAAAGAGATACCGTTTCACTTATGTTAAGTTAGACTTATAGTTAAGTGATAACGCGGCTCGCCTAAACGACTCTAAAGGCTCTATTTATGACACATTTTGATTATATCTGTATTGGTGGTGGAAGCGGCGGTATCGCATCAGCCAATCGCGCAGCAAAACACGGTAAGAAAGCAGCAATTATTGAAGCAAGTGACATAGGTGGAACCTGTGTAAACGTGGGCTGTGTACCTAAAAAAGCCATGTGGTACGGCGCACAAGTTGCTGAAGCCATCCATCGTTATGCACCTGAATATGGGTTCGATATTTCAGTCAATCACTTTAGTTGGGATAGCTTAATTGCTAGTCGACAAGCCTATATTGAGCGTATTCACGCGTCGTATGACCGCGTACTTACTACAAACGATGTCACACTTATCCGCGGTTTTGCAAAGTTTGTTGATAACAATACCGTCGAAGTTGATGGTGTTCAGTACACTGCTGACCATATCACCATTGCAGTGGGTGGCCGCCCTATCATTCCAGATATTGAAGGCGCACAATACGGCATAGATTCGAACGGTTTTTTTGCTCTTAAAGAGCAGCCAAAACGCGCGGTTGTGGTGGGTGCAGGCTATATTGGCGTTGAGTTAGCTGGCGTGTTACATGCTCTGGGTACTGAATCGCATCTAGTAGTTCGAAAGCACGCGCCACTTCGCAACTTTGACCCGCTTATTCACGAAACCTTGGTTGACATGATCCATGCAGAAGGCTGCAAACTGCATAATCATACCAGTGTCGAGAAAGTAGAAAAGGCAGACGACGGCGAGCTTTCTGTCTTCCTTACAAATGGGGAAGTGCTTAAGGCTGACTGCCTTATTTGGGCCATTGGTCGCGAACCATCGACCGACAAAATTGATATTGAAAACACCGATGTTGAGTTAAACGATAACGGTACCGTTAAGGTAGATAAGTACCAAAACACAACGGCGAAAAACATTTATGCGGTGGGCGATATAACCGGAGAAGCTGAGTTAACTCCTGTTGCGGTTAAAGCTGGCCGCCTATTAAGCGAGCGCTTGTTCAATGGGCAAAAAGAGGCCCACATGGATTACACCAACATTCCTACTGTCGTGTTTAGCCACCCTCCAATCGGCACAATTGGTTTAACGGAGCCTGAGGCCATTGAGGAATATGGCGAAGATAATATCAAAGTCTACACATCGAGTTTTGCGTCTATGTACACCGCAGTTACGCGCCATCGTCAGATGACAAAAATGAAGTTGGTATGCGCCGGTAAAGACGAAAAAGTAGTTGGCCTGCACGGTATCGGTCATGGCATGGACGAAATACTTCAAGGTTTTGCTGTTGCGATAAAAATGGGAGCGACAAAAGCAGACTTCGATGCATGCGTAGCCATTCACCCCACCAGCGCAGAAGAATTCGTTACTATGTAGATCTCTTTATGGAAAACCAAATTTAAGGTTTTCATAATCTGTAAAACTGAACTACCCTCATTAAAGACGTATCTTTTTTGAGGGTATTTTTATGGTTTACTTGGTGTCTGTAAACCTGTGAATGAACCGTCAAGTCAACTAATGCGAAGGCGAAAAATTAAATACAGCACTTTTAGACTTGCATTGAAGTTGTAGCCACCTTAATGTAGATGACGGTTGCGGAGTCAACCACAAGGACTTTAACTAGAGAAGGAAATCATCATGGAAAGTAAAAAATTAGTTACCCTCTCTATCATAACTTCAGCGTTTATTGCCTTTTCATCGCATTCACACGGTTCTCAATTAACTGAAACCTACGCATGTGATACGTGTGATTACGATGATGCACGAAATATCGCAAGACAGGAGTTTAAGCCATTTGCGTGTACTGTTGAGAATATGGGTGAGAACCCAGCTTTTGGAACCACCATTTATAATTGCGAAACCACAAATAGAACGATCATAGTGGCAAATTCTTTAACCCAAACTGCGTAGAAGTTTGATATATCAGCGACCAATCACACTGAGTTTACTGATGCCCCTAATGTGGTTGTATCCAATGCAAGCCTTACTACGCCTGAACAACAGGCACTTTCTGAATTTTATGAAATCGATGAAGAATTTAGACGTAATGTGAGTAATTTTTCGGTGGATAGTACTAGCGATACCGATTGCCAAGCACACCCCTCACATTATTTAACCGGCTTGGCCGCACAGCGTGATATTCGATTTAGATTAGCTCAGGGGCTTAAAAATAAAATTGGAACCAGTAGCTGGAATGATCACTATGTTGAGACCAAGTTTACTGGGTTTGGGCTTGATGTGCATGCTGCTGGCGGCGGCGTACAGGTTAGTTGGGAGCATAATACCCTTGATGCTTACGCAACAGTAAAATTTGATAATCCATCGATTAATTCACTGGTCTTTAACATAAAATTTGTTGGTGACGTGTCAGCCACTGGCCATCGTGAAATGTTTTTTGCAATGGAACTGCACAAAGGTGCATCGCTCGTTGACGGCTTCCCAATCGGCAATTTTATGAGTGGTAATAATAATGATCTTACCAATGTCGGGGTATCTGATTGCTTGATAGAAAACCTCGCACAAACTGCGACAGAAGATCTTGCATGGGACTCAGGAAAAGTAGGAACGGGACCAGTGACCACTTGGACACCAGGCGGTTTTTATTCCCCTAGTTGTACCAGACAAGTGAAGTATAGAACCTGTTCGACTACGCAAGACGGTGTGCAAACCTGCACGGAAAGTTCTATACATGTAGGCTGTTAAGCACTTCAATGATGCCTCGCAAAGAGGCATCTATTGTGATCTCACCATTCAAATTGAGCAAAAAGTATACTTGTTGCATCTGCGTATTACTTGTATCGTGTCTCATCGCGTTTTCTTCAAATTGAGTGGTAATGAAAAAAAGAGTTGCAGTTAAACACCTTGTCGTTGGTATGTATGTAGTGCAAGTGACAAAGTCAACTGGCGCAGCCGTAATGACATCAAAAGGTGTTATCAAGCATCTAGCAGCAATAGAAAAACTTAAAGCTCTTGGTGTTACAGAAGTAGAAATAGACACCACTAAAAGCCTGCTAACGTCACCAGCGCAACCATCAACAACGCAAAATCAACCAGGGAATCAACAGTTAAATACTCCACTAGCCGAAGAGGAAAAGTCAACGCCGCTGTCGTCAGAAATAGTACGGGCAGAATCTATGTATACCAGTGCCAAAGCGGTGTTGGGCGACACGTTTGATAGTGTAAAGAATGGGGGTATTGTTGACCTCGCTCCTTATGAAAAAATTGCAGAAACGTTCTTTGAGTCCATTTTCAGAAATCAAGACGCCCTATTATGCATGACCAAAATGCAAGACAAAGATACCTATCTACTTACGCATTCGCTAAACGTGGCCATTCTTCTAGCGGTATTTTCCATTCATTTAGGGCACAGTGAATCACTGGGTAAAAAACTCACCCTTGCGGGCTTGCTGCATGATTTAGGTAAGTGCAAAGTGCCCGAAGACATTTTACTCAAGCAAGGAAAGCTTACTCGTGATGAATTTGAGCAAATGAAGCTACACACGACGTATGGCGCTGAGATACTTGAATCGATGGATGTGGACGATCTCACAAAGCAAATAGCATTACAGCATCACGAACGGCTATCTGGAAAAGGCTATCCTCATGGCTTAATTGCCCATCAACTAAACCAATACGTAAGAATGAGCAGTATTGCTGACTCCTTCGATGCTATAACCGCCGAGCGCGTGTATAAACCAGCCCTAACCTCTGTTGAAGCATTAAAAATACTGCGCGATTCTGGTAGTGCCGAATACGATGGCAAGCTATTGAATAGCTTTGTTCGGGCTATTGGCTTGTATTCGATTGGTACTGTTGTACTAATGAAAAGTCACAAACTGGCTATTGTGACTGATACCAACTACGACGAGCCATTAAAACCTCAACTTACTGCGTTTTACCACACTAAATTCAAACATCACATTGAGCCCAAAATCATTACTCTGCAATCAGCAAGAGAAAACGATTTAATAGTAAAAATCGTCAACCCTGCTGATTATCAACTGGACATAAACGCAATTATCAACCGTCTTATTATTGATAGGTACAGATAGCGATAAGTTTAGGCAGCGTTACGTTTTAACACAGCTTAAAAAAACTCCACATCCTGATAAATTGGGTCATCGTCTTGGGCGTTATTGCTTTGTGTTTTAGAGTCGGCTTGCGATTCTAGTTGCGGCCCTAATCGAGCAAGCACCGCCTGCAAGGTATCGTCTACGGTCTGAATTTCTGCCACTTCATCTCGCGCCTCTAATTGACTTTCAATTAACTGCATGAAGAAGGCTTCTTGCGCTTCAGTCATTTCGAGCATGTGGAAACTGTCTTGAATAGATTCAGAGACGTGCTTTGCTACCCTCACTTTTTCTTGCGCTTGACTAATCACGATCTGACGAATTTGGTTAATAACGCTGCTAATGTCAGCATGCGTTGCACTAAGTGCTTGCTGCTGTCTTAAGGTGTTAAAGCGTGCATTGATTGCGGGTACAAGCTTCGCGCCCATATCCAGTATTGCATCATGAATAACAGGGTCTTCACGGGCTACGTGTTTAATAAGTAACGACACATCGGTATCGTTGAGCATTAAACGCTTACCAAAGCGATAAATACGGCCTTGGTCGTGCAATACTGTGAAAACCTTTTCGGTAGTTTCATCACAAAATGACATGTCGGTGTCATAGCTTGTGGTGCCATTTTCATCGCGATATTGAATGGCGGCATGTACGCCATTAAACCGCAACGTCGTTAAAATGTTTTTCGACATAGCATGAATGTCGTTACAGGCATTTAACGCTGAAACAATTTCCATTCCCGTACCGTAGATAGCCGCTTGACTGAGCGCAGTTTGCGCCACTTCTCGCGTATCGGCGTTATCTGCCCGCATCTGGTTCATTATCTCAATTTGATGCTTAACGCCAATCACAGTTTCGGTGAAAGATAGAACGTTGTAGGGCTTCGTTATGTAATGCGATACACCAGCGTTAAAGGCTTCTCGCAACGTATCGTCACTGCCTTCATCAGACACCACTATCACCACAGGTAATGCCATAGGTTGCGAGGCATCCAGCTGCTCGCAAAAAATTGAGGCTTTCGTTTTTCCGATTTTCCAATCAGTTATAACAATACTAATGTCGTGCTCTTGTATGCAGGTCACTGCTTCAAGCATATTTGCCGCAGTGTGCACGGCGAAGTGTTCTCCGAACGCTAGCTCGTATATCTCCGCTTGGATACTGTCTTGTTCAACAATTAACAAGTCCATGTCGATCATCCACTCAATAAAGGTTAAAACATTACGTCGCAACGTGTGTTGCGTACGCCTATTAAAAAGCTAGCTGATTTAATCTGAAATGCTAATTTGTACAAGTTAAAAATAGACGAGCGCCATAAATTTAATGTTTTAGCGCCAGACGGCGCGGTCGTGCGATTAGCTTTACGCAATAAATCTTAACAATATGTCACAATTATTGAGTTGTTATGCCATAACAAATAATGTGTAAAAAACAGTCAAACAATAATTACATTCAGGGAAAACCATGTTTACTACGTCAAAACGCCTCGTCGCTGCTGCGATAACGGGGGCTTTGTATCTTTGTGCCTCGCCAGGCGCTCTGTCACAATCATCAACTGAAAATAATACAGAAGCGAATAGTGCGTGGGATGTTACTAACCCACCCTATAAATTGAACGAAGTTACTATTAACACTAACGAAACTACGTGGTCTAGCTTAGATGTAGCGCCCAGTGGCGATTTCATGGTGTTTGATATGTTGGGCGATTTATATAAAGTCGATATCAAAGGCGGTAATGCTACGCCACTTACCCAAGACTTCGCGTGGAATATTCACCCTGCCATTTCTCCCGATGGGAAAAAAGTCGCCTTTGTTTCTGACCGAAATGGGCTTAGTAACGTATGGGTAATGAACATCGATGGCACGAATCTTCGCCAAATAACGCAAGAAAAAAGTAACCTTATTCACTCGCCCAAATGGAGCCCAGACGGCGAATACCTTGTTGTAACCAAGGGCATCATGTCTAGCCGCAGTATTCCGGCAGGGGAAATTTGGATGTATCACCACGGTGGTGGTGAGGGGCTTAAAATTAAAGAGCGCAAACATGGTAAGCGGGATCAGCAAAACATTGCCGACCCTGTTTTTTCCCATGACGGCAAATACATTTACTTTACTGAAAACACGGTACCAGGCAGCCGCTTTGAGTATAACCGTGACCCGCTTGAAGGCATTTTTGCTATAACACGCTACGAGCGAGAAACAGGTAAAGAAACACGCTATATCAGTGGTACGGGTGGCGCAGTTGTTCCTACACCGTCTCCAGATGGTAAATACATCGCTTTTATCCGCAGGGTAAAAGATAAAACCGCACTATTTTTGAAAGACATTGCAACCGGTGTTGAAAAGCCACTTACCCTTGAGCTTGAACGCGATATGCAAGAGGGCTTTGGTTCTGAGGGCTACTTTGCCTATTTTGACTGGATGCCAGATAGCTCAAAAATTGTGTATTGGACCGGTGGTAAATTTAACGTTATCGATATCAAAGATAAGACCACATCCACGATCAATATTAACGTTGAAGCCACCGTACAATATGCCGATGCCCTTCGCTTTGATGTTGATGTCGCCCCTGATGAATTTGACGTGAGAATGATACGCTGGTCGCAACTGTCGCCAGACGGTAAAACCGCGCTATTCCAAGCACTTGGTAAGCTTTACGTGCGCGATATGAAATCAGGTAAGGTGAGCCGATTAACCAAACAGAATGAACACGATGAGTTTTATCCGCGTTTTTCAAATGATGGTAAGTCCATTGTGTATACCACGTGGAATGATAAAGACCTAGGCAGCGTGCGCGTTGTATCTGCACGGGGTGGAAAAGGGAAAGTAATTTCTACACAACCGGGACATTACATAGAGCCCGCGTTTTCCGTAGACGGTGAAAAAGTGGTATTCCGTAAATTCACAGGTGGTTACTTACTTGATCCAAAATACTCTATGGAACCCGGTATCTACGTTGCCAACCTTAAGACATCAAAAGTCAGCAAAGTATCAGATGGCGGCTACAACGCCCACTTCGCAGGCGATGATGAACGGGTGTATTTTACAGAATCTGCCAATGGCAAAGATTATTATGAAACACAATTGTCCAGCGTTAACCTAAACGGCAATGACAAGCGAACTCACCTTTATGGGAAAGATAAAGTAAGCGAGTACAAGCTATCTCATGATAAGAAATGGGTTGCTTTTGTTTATCAATTTAAGACCTATGTCGCGCCCTTTGTCGAAAATGGCAAGAAGATAACCATTGGGCCAAAAATGAAGTCATTGCCGGTCACTCAACTTTCAAACAGAGCGGGTGAGTATCTTACATGGTCACCTGATAATAAACGCCTTAGCTGGTTTAATGGACCTACGCTCTTTATGCGCAGCCTTGAAGAGGCATTCGCTTTCGTTGAGGGTGCACCTGAAGTCTTGCCAGAGCCTGTAACACAGGGCATTGATTTGTCTTTCTCGACAGCTGCAGATAAGCCATCAGGCTATAAAGCATTGGTCGGAGGCAAAGTTGTGACCATGCGCGACGCCGATAATACCCAAGAAATTATCGAAGACGGCGTAGTGTTAATTAAAGACAACCGAATTGAAGCCGTAGGTAAGCGGGGTGACATTCGTATTCCAGATGACACTATGCAGATTGATACCAGCGGCAAAACGATCATTCCTGGCTTAGTGGATGCGCACGCACATGGTTCTCAAGGACGTAACGAAATCATTCCTCAGCAAAACTGGACACAGTATTCGAATGTGTCGTTTGGCGTGACCACTATTCATGACCCATCAAACGACACCACTGAAATTTTTGCCGCTTCAGAATTACAGCGCAAAGGTAAAATTGTTGCGCCACGCATCTATTCTACAGGCACTATTTTGTACGGTGCCGAAGGCTTGGGATACAAAGCGATTATCAAAGACTATGACGATGCTTATTTCCATGTAGAACGATTAAAAGAAGCAGGTGCCATTTCTGTTAAAAGCTATAACCAACCTCGCCGAGACCAACGCCAGCAAGTATTATGGGCTGCGAAGAATCAAGGCATGATGGTAGTACCTGAAGGCGGCGGCAAGCTTCAGCAGAATTTAACCATGCTTGTGGACGGACATACCGGACTAGAACATAGCATTCCTGTTGAAAAGGGCTACAGTGACGTTACGCAATTGTGGAAAGCCACAGAGTTTGGTTACACGCCCACTTTCGTTGTGTCGTATGGCGGTATGATGGGTGAAGAGTACTGGTACGATAAAACCGAAGTATGGAAAAACCCGCGCTTGCTTCGTTATACCCCGTCGACCATTTTGGACAAGCGTGCCATTCGCAGACCTAGCGCACCGGAAGATCAATACAACCATCAAAACGTTGCCAGCTATGCAAAGGAACTTCGCGATAATGGTGTAAGCGTGCATATAGGTGCGCACGGACAACGAGAAGGTTTAGCAGCGCATTGGGAACTTTGGATAATGGCCCAAGGCGGCTTTACACCATGGGAAGCATTGCGAGGCGGCACAATCGACGGCGCGAAGCACCTGGGTATGGGCAAGGATATTGGCAGTATCGAGAAAGGTAAACTTGCCGACCTTGTGGTTATTGATGGTGACGTACTAAGTGACATCAGAAAAAGTGAGTTTGTTGAATACACCGTGCTCAACGGTCGCGTATACGAATCGGCCACTATGAATGAGGTGGGCAGTAAAAAGCAGCGTCAGCCGTTCTTTTTCGAGCAAGACAATGCTACGTTTATGCCGCAGCAAACTGCTGACGACGTAGAAGCGAAAGCCCATCATTACCATTGGGAACACTAAATAAGTGACAAGCCACACCACCGTATAACGGTGTTGCAACTTGTAACAAATAATAGCCAGTGGAAAGCACTTTCTACTGGCTTTTTTGTACTATCAAACCGCTATTTTTGCTATGTTAATACTGCAATCTGTTGTCACTTAACTGGCCCGCCAGCTCTTTGTGTGTTGCTTAATGAAACTCAAATTCATGTAGCTACTAATAGGATGTAAGACGCACAATGAACGCAAACACCACTCGCTATGAAAACAGACAACACAGCACGCTTTGGCGAGAAAGTATTGCACCTTTTTCAATACTATTGTTGATGCTAACGGCCTGGTGGGCGTTTTTACATTACTCACCTTTTTTATCAATAACACAACCTAGCAACACAGCGAGCAATAACGAGTGGCTGTTTCTACTTGATGCGCTTATTACCCTTCCTCTTGCTTGTTTGTTGTTAATAAAAGACAAGAAAAAGGCGCTTATCAAAGGCGTATTACTTGCGTCGCTAGCGCTTGTTGTAGGCAGTTATTTATTACCTAACGAACAACAGCACTGGCTACCTGCTTTAATGGATGTGCGATTTGTCGTGCTTGGACTAATGGTAGCGCTTGAAGTTATTACCATAATTAGCGTACTAACCCTTATTCGCACCGAGTTTAACGCTGGCACTGATTTAGATAGCGCAATTTTAAAGGGTACTTCGTCGTTTATTCCTGAAGGTGTGGTGCAAAAAATAATGTGGTTTGAAGGCAGAATGTGGGCATGCTTGCTTATGTCAAAAACGCTGGCATCACTGCCATTAAAAGGCGACAAGCACTTTTCCTACTGGCAAAAAGACGGTACGCACACCAATGCACTGGGGTTTATTTTCGTTATCGCAATTGAGATCCCAGTTGTGCATGTGCTACTACATTTCATATGGTCACCCTTTGCGGCAAATGTTGTCACTGCTTTGTCTGTATTTAGCTTAATTTTTGTAATAGCAGAGCGTAACGCCATGAAGCTAAGACCTATTTCGCTTTTGTTACATAGCAAACAGCACTCACCCCAATTGGTTATTCGCTATGGCCTTAGCAACCCTATTACCTTGCCAGTGAGTGAGATCGCAAGCATTTCGCTACATAATACCTATGTAAAGCGCGCAGCACATATCAAGCGCTTTAATTATTCTGGCGTCCCTAACATAAAAATTTTGCTAAAAGATAAAGGCCAAAAAGTTACTGAATATTACCTAGGGGTAGATGCTCCAGAGCGATTTATTGAAGCCCTAGAACATAGCAAACAAGATTAACCTTAAGTGAATTCAAACACGAAAAAGGGCCTTTATTTAAAGGCCCTTTTAAACAGCTAGGTTACAGTGTGAATAACTTAACGGTTTCTACCGTACTGCTCATGCGATGATACCCAGTCAGATGAACTGATAGCCGATGCTAACGAGATCTCACCCGCTAACACAACTGAAGCCACAATTTCGGCAAATTTATAAACGCGGTCACGCCCATAACAGTCTAGTAACTCAAGACACTCGCGCTGCGTACCTATTCCTGTACCGCCACCATACGTTGCAACAATGAGTGATGGAATAGTAATAGATACATACAAATCGCCCTCTTCGGTAAGCTCTGAGTACATCATAGCGGCAGACGATTCAGACACGTTTGCAACATCTTGTCCTGTAGCTATGAACATGGCAGTAATACCATTTGGTGAATGTAAACCGGTATTATTTACTCCAGACAAAAATGAGCCCACACCCGCTACACGTCCGTGGTAGTCAATTTGCTTTGGCTCCACCCGCATAACTTCAAGAAGGTGTTCGCGCTTAATGGTCGCTTCTGCAGTAACGCGTTTACCGCGTGTACGCATAATATTAATTTGCGATGCTTTTTTGTCGGTTGCAAAGTTAGACTCTAGGTAGAAATTCTCGATACCTTCGTAATGGTCTAAAATCCAGCCACAGGCTGCAAATGTTGCACGTCCAACCATGTTTTGACCCGCGGCATCACCCGTTCTAAAATTAAAACGTAAGAACGCAAATTTATTAGAAAGGAAGTGGTCAATATAAGTGAGCTTTGCCACGCTTGACGTTGCTTCCGCCTCCTCTTTTATCTTATCGAAGTTCTCTTTTACCCACTTCACAAAGTCACGAGCGCCACGGGCATTATCAAAAATGAAGACGGGAGCTCGCTGCATGGCATCGTCCACTACCGTAGCCGTAACACCGCCGCTCATGTTAAGCAATTTCATGCCGCGATTGTAAGACGCTACCAAGGTGCCTTCAGTGGTGGCTAATGGTACAACAAACTCACCATTTGCATGCTCACCGTTAATTTTAAGGGGCCCAGCAATACCAATCGGCACCTGTGCGACACCTATAAAATGCTCAATGTTACCTTTAAGCTCTTGTGGATCGATAGAGTATTGACCCACATGATTAATTTTCTTGTCGGTCGCGCTTTCGAAATATTCTTGACGTGTTTTTATAATTGACTCGCCATAGTCATCCATATCATCACGAGGAATAAACGCACTGCGCTCACCCGCCGCGGTAATATTATCTTCTACTTCAAACTTTAATTTTCCGAACGGTGAGGCTGAGAAGCAAATACCAAGCTTGCGCTTTTCAGGGCACGGCGCTTCATCAATATCAAGATGCACCGTAATAGTTTGACGTAGACCAAATGGCTTACCTTCAGACTTATTAAGTTCTTCTACGGAAATGCACGTATCGCTTGAAAGTTGTAGCGATATTTTATGGTCTGGAATTTTTTCTCCATCCAATGAAATCCATTTCAACTCTTTTATTGTGGCGTCTTTTAATCTGTTTTTAAGAGAAAATGACACCCCTTTATCAGTCTTTGAAAGACTTGCTCTAGTGTATAGTTGTTTTAAGAGTATGCTGGGTACAAACATGTATCTTCCTTCTTATTAGTACATTCTTACCGTTTTTTTTCACATTCCTTTGCTTTTTATAGCACATTCTTTAGACACTTCTATGACTATTTATCAACCGTGTTTATTTTAGTTGTGATAAATCAACTATCGTTTTTGAGCCAACCACTTTCACAAATGCGCCAAGCCCTTTGTGTTCAAAACCCACCAAATTTTAAGACTTAGCCTTTCCACCGCTCTATTCGCTAGAGCTCTAATGTTGATTACGTCACTGAGGTGGCGATAACAAGTGGTATCTGGCAGTAGCAAAGGAGGTGTCATGGAGTGTGATGCCAAGGATGAGTCAGCCTGCACGGAAGCAGCATCCAGATACCACGTTTTTAGTTTGTCATTTTTATAAAGATAAAGATGTGACATTCAACGTAGCATAAGTTTGAAGGTGAATAATGAGGAAGGAATTATTTCGCAAGGAAGCGATTGATCAACAAACGCAAACTGCTTTAGGTACATTGTTAATGGCGCCAAGACCTTTCTATTCGGTTGGGGCTTGCATGATAACGTTGTGGGTAGTTGCGGTTGTTGCTTACCTAAGTTCAAACAACTATGCGAGAAAAGCGCCCGTTAAAGGTTGGTTAGAGCCTAACAGTGGGGTATTTAAGCTATACAGCGAAGCGCGCAGCGGCAAAGTTGAACGTTTATTTGTAGAAGACGGGGATGAAGTCAAGAAAGGTGAGCCACTTGCACATATAGACTACAGTCAGAGCGATACACGTGGTAATAGTGTCACCTCTCTGATTTTAGAAGAGCTGAGTGCTAAACAGACAAGGACAAAGCAGAGCCTTGAACGACTTGCTTCACTACACTCAAATGAATTAGGGCGAATAACAGCAAAGCTCGCGCGCAGTAAAGATATTCATCAAGACATGCTAGATATTCTGTCACTCGCGGCGGCACAACAGGAGATGGCAGAAGAACACTTGGTAACCGCTAAGGTACTTTTGGATCAGGGGTTTGTTACAGAATCAGAAGTTGAAAACCATCAACTGCAGCTGCTCTCGGCCAAACAGCAGTGCATAAAAGCGCAACAAGAAGTAGAAAGCCAAGAAGCGGTGATAGCAGATCTTGAGCAAGAGATCGCAGCCCTTCCCGAGCATTATGCTAACGAAAAGTCATTGCTTGAAAATACGCTGAGCGATTTGAATCAGCAAATAGTCACGCATAACAGCAATAACACACAAGTTTTGTACGCTCCACACGACGGCGTTGTATCCGGTCTTCAAATTAAGCAAGGCCACCTGATAAACAGTGCCTCATTGCTACTCACTCTATTGCCTCAAGACGCATCAGTATTAGCGCGAATAGTTGTGCCCGTTCGTTCATCTGGTTTTATTAGTGAAGGGCAACCACTGCATATTCGCTACGATGCTTTTCCCTATCAAAAATTCGGATTGCAACCGGGTAGAGTGGTTAAGGTATCGAGCAGTATTGTACTGCCAGGCGAAGTTATCAACTCTCCAGTTGCTATAGATGAGCCTGCCTACCTTGTCACTGCCACCTTAGACAATGACGCCATAGTTGCTTATGGCAAAGAAATAGCGCTTAAAGCGGGAATGACATTTTCAGCCGATGTCCACTTAAGTCAGCGCACGTTATTAGAATGGCTATTAGAACCCCTTTATAGCATTAGAGGGAGTATATGATGATGCAAACAGTAGCGCGCACCCCACTTCACACCCGAACATTTTTCAAACGCTCCGTACCACTTGTGCTTCAAAGTGAGGCTGCTGAATGTGGCTTAGCCTGTGTTGCTATGATTGCGAAATTTTACGGCGATAAGCGCGACCTAAGTGCTTTTAGGCAAAACACTTCACTTTCGATAAGGGGGACTACGCTAAAAGATATCATGGATATCGCTCTGCACTTTGGGCTACAAAGTCGTGCAGTTAAAATTGAAATGACAGATCTCAATGCGCTTACCACTCCTGCAATACTGCATTGGGACATGAACCATTTTGTTGTTCTGTCAAAAGTAACCAAAAGCACCATTACCATACTTGACCCTGCATTAGGTAAGCACACTTACTCGTTTAAAGAAGCCGCCAAACACGTTTCTGGAATTGCGCTCGAAATTTCGCCCAGTAGTACATTTGCTCCTGTCACTTCCACCGGCAATATAACGGTTATGCAGTTTCTCAAACAAACTGTGGGATTTAAGCGCAGCTTACTCACGCTGTTCACGCTGTCGGTTTTATTGCAAGTCTTTGCGCTAGCCTCTCCCTATTACATGCAAACGGTGGTCGATGATGTATTGGTTTATCACAATGCGTCTCTACTGAAAGCCCTCGTTATTGGCTTTGGTTTCTTGTTACTTATTGAAACCTTAACCAGTGTCTTGCGCAGGTTATTAATTCTGAACATATCAAGTCGACTTCAACTGCAGATGTCAGCCTCTGTATTTAAACACTTAATGTCGCTATCGCTAGACTATTTTGCTAAACGACATATTGGCGATGTGGTCTCGCGATTTAATTCACTGTCGCACATTAGGGAGTTTCTCACCAGTGGTGTAGTGTCTGCCCTACTTGATGGATTAATGGCAATAACGACCCTTGTTGTAATGGCTATTTACTCATTGAAACTCGCATTGCTCGTGCTATTCATCATAACGGTATATCTGTGCATCAAACTTGGTCTTCTGCCTTGGATGAAACGTCTGACCGCGGAGAAAATCAGTTTAGCCGCCCACGAGCAAAGCCATTTCATGGAAAGTGTTAGGGCTATTTCGCCAATTCGAATTTACAAACAAGAGGCCAAGCGCCAAGGTGACTGGCAAAACAAGTTTGTTGACGCGCTTAATAAAGACATTCAACTGGGCAAACTAAACATTGGAAGTACAACTGCAAACCACCTGCTATTTGGAATTGAAAACTTAACTATTGTGTACATTGGGGCATTGCTGGTAATGCAGGGTGCATTGACTATTGGAATGCTGCTTGCCTTTATTGCTTACAAGTCGCGTTTTGTAAGTGCTATCGATAATTTCACGACACAATTAATAGAGCTTAAGATGCTCGGTGTGCATATTGAAAGGCTAAGTGACATTATACGTACACCTAGCGCTTCTAAAGCCGTAAATTCATTGTCTTTACCTCTGTTAACGACTCGTGACCCACAACAAGAAGCTCATCTTGCTATTGAAGTTGATAAGATACACTACCGCTTTTCCCGCACCAGTGACTTTATATTTAGACAACTTTCGATGTCAGTAACAAGCGGCGAAATTGTGGCTATTGTTGGCGCTAGCGGCAGTGGTAAAAGCACGCTAATGAAATGCTTAATGGGGCTCTACCCTCTCACTTCAGGCAAGGTCACAATAAATGCACCTAATGGAAAAAGTAGGCCAGCACGAATTGCCAGTGTACTGCAAGATGACATGTGCTTAAGTGGCACAATCATTCAAAACATTAGCTGTTTTGACGATAAACCAGACCTAGAGAAAATAGTTTACGCTGCGCAACTTGCTTGTGTGCATCGCGATATTCTAGCCATGCCCATGCAGTATCAATCGTTAATCGGTGACATGGGTAGCAGTTTAAGCGGTGGTCAAAAACAACGACTATTACTTGCTCGCGCGCTATATCAATCACCAGATATATTGTTTCTCGATGAAGCAAGTAGCCATCTTGATCTTGCCAGCGAAAAGCAAATTAACGCACACCTTAAGGCGCTTAATATTACGCGGATAATGATTGCACACCGTCCTCAAACCATAGCAATCGCCGACACCGTCTACCATCTTGCAAATAGCACACTTACTCAACTCTCTCCCTCTGATGTACGGGAGATAACACTACAACAGATGTCAGGAGAAAACCGATGAGAACTCATGAAATACGAAAAAAGTCTGTATTGATGACGGCGGAAGAGCGTCGGCATGTTACAGCGACAGGCATTACATCAAGTGAATTAGTGATGCCAATTGACTGCTTGTCTAAACGAGAACTTCAGGTGGCCCACAAAATAATGGAAGGCCATTCAAATAAAGCCATCGCACTTGAGCTATTTATCAGCGAGCGCACCGTAAAATTCCATTGCGCCAATATCTACAAGAAACTCAACATAACGAGTCGCACCGCGCTTATCGCGGGTTGCTTTAGAACCCTTTACCAAGAAGCGGTATCTTCATAAAAAGCGAAGTGTCGTTTCTTTAACCACAACGCTAATACAAGGAGCGTAAAACATGAAACAACAGCAACAACATGATGTTCAACTAGCAGAAAGCCAACTATTTCAGGTTTCTGGAGGAGCAGGTGCACAACTTACCTTGCCTGACAATGGCGTAATTGAAACACCAAAAGAGCCCGTTTATATCACATTAGCCATAGGTGAAGGTGGTGGAAAACTCCCCGACAACTTGTCGTAATGAAAAATAGGGCGCATCCTGTTGCGCCCTACTAGCAAACACCTTATTTACCCTATGTGCATTAAAGCAAAGGACGCTGCATGCTTACTGCTTTACTTGGAAGTGCAAACGATCCACAAATCAGACACCTCGCTAACGCGCTAGAAAGCGAAGGTGTAAGTTTTTTTATTGCAGATACCGCTGACTTTGGTAAGAAGTGGTCACTGAGTTACGACCCCGATTTCGATGATGGCCTCATCCATTTTGACGATGAAGAATCTCGCGTGAACGCAGGAGAATTAACACGGGTTGCCTTTAGCACTATCTACTCTGCATATTGGCACGAGTACCGTGCTATGACAGCGCCCATAGAGAGCGAAGAGACGAATAAGTGTATGAATATCGCCAATAGCCCTGCTTTATCTGGCGATACTCAATGGCTAGAACAGGAAAGAAGTAGTGCACTACAATGCTGGTTTTACTATGACTCTATAAAGTGGGTAAACTCCATTGACGCAGTACGCTCACACCAATGTAAAGCAATACAGCTGCGCAAAGTTGCTAACCTTGGCGCGAACATTCCCTACTCATTTATCGGTAACTCGCCAACGGTTGCAGCCCAGTTCTGTAGCAATATGAAACGCGTTATTTATAAACCTGTACGTGGCGGAAAGACTGCGCAACGCGTTACTAAACAACCCAACATGCGCGCGCTTTTTTCAACTGTTTTAGCACAGCGCCCCGTTACACTGCAGAAATATATTGCCGGAACTAATGTGCGCAGTTATGTTCTTGGTGAAGATGTACTTAGCGTTCAAATTGATAGTCACGAACTGGATTATCGAAACGATCCAGACGCAAAACTCCATACAACCATCATAGCGAAACCCATAAAGCAACTCGCTATTCGTATTTGTAAAACACTTGGTATGCACTGGTGTGCTATCGACTGGCGAAAAAGTGCGAAAGGGACATTCTTCTTTCTTGAAGCTAATCCCTGTCCATTCTATTTAAAAGTAGAAAAAGAAACAGGCCATGACATTACAGGCAGGCTTGTTCACTTGTTAACGGCGTAACAAAAAAGCCCAGCATGACGCTGGGCTTTCAAAATATACAAATCGCGAATTACAAAATAAAGCGCGACAGATCTTCGTTGTCTACCAATGTTTCTAAATGAGAATTCACATAGTCAGCATCAATCACAAAGCTCTCACCGCTTTTTTCAGACGCATCAAACGAAATATCTTCCATTAAGCGCTCTAGCACCGTGTGCAAACGACGAGCACCAATGTTCTCAGTACGTTCGTTAACTTGCCATGCAGCTTCAGCAATGCGCTGAATACCTGAATCATCAAAGCTAATGTCCACACCCTCGGTTTTCATTAGTGCAATGTATTGCTGCGTAAGCGACGCATTTGGCTCGGTAAGAATGCGCTTGAAGTCGCCAACTTTAAGTGCTGCAAGTTCAACGCGAATAGGTAAACGGCCTTGTAGTTCTGGAATAAGATCAGACGGCTTACTCATTTGGAATGCACCTGATGCAATAAACAAGATGTGGTCGGTTTTCACCATGCCGTGTTTAGTCGATACTGTCGAACCTTCTACCAAAGGCAATAAGTCGCGCTGAACGCCTTCACGCGATACATCACCCGACGTATTGCCTTCGCGCTTACAAATTTTGTCAATTTCATCGATAAACACAATACCGTGCTGCTCTACCGACTCAATGGCTTTTTCTTTTAAGTCTTCTTGGTTTACTAGGCGTGCTGCCTCTTCTTCAACCAGAAGCTTAAACGCATCTTTAATTCTCAGCTTCTTCTTTTTCTTTTGCGAACCAGACAAGTTTTGGAACATGCCCTGAAGCTGATTGGTCATTTCTTCCATGCCTGGAGGCGCCATAATTTCAACGCCCACCTGCGGCTGTGCCACATCAATTTCAATTTCTTTGTCGTCTAGGTCACCCTGACGAAGTTTTTTGCGAAATGCTTGGCGTGTGCCGCGATCTTCAACGTCTTCTTTATTTCCCCACGCGTCTTCTGGCGGTGGAATAAGCACGTCAAGAATGCGATCTTCCGCGGCTTCTTCAGCGCGGAATTTCACTTTCTTCATTTCGCTTTCTTTCGTCATTTTTACGGCGATATCGGCTAAATCACGAATGATGGTTTCAACTTCTTTGCCCACATAGCCCACTTCGGTGAACTTGGTGGCTTCTACCTTAATAAAAGGTGCATTAGCCAGCTTGGCAAGACGTCGCGCAATTTCGGTTTTACCCACACCCGTAGGACCAATCATAAGAATGTTTTTAGGTGTGACTTCTTGGCGCAGCTCTGGCTCAAGCTGCATGCGACGCCAGCGGTTACGCAGTGCAATAGATACCGCACGCTTTGCATCTTGCTGACCGATAATATGGCGGTCTAGCTCGTGAACAATTTCTCTTGGTGTCATTTCAGACATGAATAAACCCTTTTCTAACAAGTGCATTGTGCGCGTAAGTTAATAACAAGAATGCAAGCGCACACAGCAGATAACGACATGTTGTTGCGTTTAAGCAGCGTCGTTACTTAGTAATCTAGTACATCAATAGTTTGGCTATGGTTGGTAAATACGCAAATATCACCAGCAATAGTTAACGATTTTTCAGCAATTTCTTTTGCACTTAACTCAGTGTTATTAAGCAAGGCAGTAGCGGCAGCTTGTGCGTAATTACCACCTGAACCAATGGCAATAAGGTCTTGCTCTGGCTGCACTACATCGCCGTTTCCGGTAATAATAAATGATGCCGTTTCATCGGCCACAGCCAGTAAAGCTTCGAGTTTTCGAAGCATGCGATCGGTTCGCCAGTCTTTGGCAAGTTCAACGGCGGCTTTGGTCAAATGCCCTTGGTGCGCTTCAAGCTTAGCTTCAAAACGTTCAAATAGCGTGAAGGCATCGGCAGTGCCACCAGCAAAGCCAGCCAGTATTTTGTCGTGGTATAAACGGCGCACTTTGCGTGCATTACCTTTCATTACGGTATTGCCTAGTGATACTTGGCCATCGCCTGCCATCACTACCTGATTTCCACGTCGTACAGATACAATCGTTGTCACGTTAATTCCCCGTTTAGCTGGGCGCTGCCGCGTTTAAATTGCTTTAAAGGCAACAGCGTATAAATTCAATAACAATTAAAGTGGGGTAAGGCTGGTTAATTTCAAGGGTATTACCTAATTAAGTGCATACCGCGTAAACAGTAAAAAAGCGTATGTGCGGTAAAACACATTGAACAGGTAACGCATAACGCGCATACTCCAGCGTGAATAACCGTTCAAAAACACATGGAGTAGTAATGAAGTATCAAGGACGAATTCAGCATTGGGACGATGCTAAAGGGTTTGGTTTTGTCGAGCCCAACGGAGGTGGCACCCGCGCTTTTGCCCATATAAAGGCCTTTTCCAACCGCTCTAGACGGCCCGTCAATGGCGATATCATTGTGTATGAGCTGAAAAAAGACAACAAAGGTAGTTATCAAGCACACAATATCAACTTATTAAAAGATTATAAGGCCAAGCGGATAACGTCTGCTAAGCACACGGCTAAGAACAAGTTTACTATTGTCTTTCTAACGTGTTTCGCCATAGCGCTTGCACTTTTGACCTTCTTCAATAGGTTACCCGCCACCCTAATTTTTGCGTATTGTGCAATAAGCGGGGTAACGTTTTTGCTCTATGCCATCGACAAATCAGCGGCAGAGAAAAACCGCTGGCGAATATCTGAAGCAAAGCTGCATTTTTTCGGCTTTATCGGCGGCTGGCCAGGCGCACTAGTGGCGCAGCACGTATTTAAGCACAAGCGCAGTAAAGCTGAGTTTATGCGAGTCTATTGGGCCCTTGTACTGCTAAACCTTACTGCCCTTGGACTTGTTGCTTTTAACATCATCGATATCCCTGCATTACCTAACGGCGCGTTAACGTCACTGTTTAATCGCTAACGGTAAATAGCGCATGGGCGGTGACAACACTTGTTACAAATCATAGTTGCCGCCAGCGTTGTTATATCGCGTAATAGCAAACGTTTACGGTTCACCTTGAGATTAATAGTATGCAACTTCAACGCGCCGGTGGCATAGCTGCAGTTATATGCGCCCTCACTTATCTTTTTGGCTTTGTACTTTTCTTTGGGCTGCTAGATGCGCCTTCAGATAGCTCTAACAAAGGTCACCTTCACTTTTTAATCTCACAACGAGATACCTTCTTTCTTGGGTATATTGTGATAGGCATTGTGTTTAGTTTGAGTTTGCTACTACCCAATCAATCTCTTGAGGCGCGTTTTAAATCGAGTATGCCGAATTTTGCGAAATATACAGGTGCGCTAGGTCACATTTGGGCTACCTTTGTGCTGGCAAGCACATTTATTTTCTTAGTTAGCTTGCCGTTTTTAGCCAACTTCGCCGATACCGACGAAGACAGCGCGGTGGTGGTACTTAAGAGTGTGGATATCGTAGTTGATGCACTTGGCGGTGGCATAGAATTACTCGGCGCCATATGGGTGCTGATATTAAGCTTTATGGGTATAAAGGCCAATGTTTATACAAAAGCACTTCACGTCATTGGTGTTGCGGTAGGTATTGCCGGTATATTAACCCTGTTTTCAGGTTTGTCTTCGCTAACTGGAAACATGGTATTTGAAGCCTCTACGGCCATTTTTGGTTTAGGACAGATAGTTTGGTTTGTGTGGTTGGGTATTGCAATGGTTAGCGATAAGCAAAAAGCGCTGTGCGCAACAACGATATAAAGGTGCTTTGCACCTATTGACTAATTGGGGTTGCGAAGCATTACTGTCTATACTAAAAAATACGGATAACAAAAATTACAGGCAGCACTGCATTGCGTTACTTCGTATTTTTCTCAGTATTTATTTCCAGTCTTTGTGGGGCGGCATGTTTATTTAGCAGCACCGCATGTGCGAATACGAATGAACGCCCCATTGTAGTCTCAGCGGCTTACTGGAAAGAGTTTACCAACAGAGACAACACCGGCGTGTACTTCGAACTGCTTGACGAGGTATTCGACGGTTATACAATTCACTATCAAACCAGTACTTACCCCCGCGCACTGAATCAGTTCAAACAGCATAAAGCCGATGTTATGGTTGGTGTATATCAACACGACTTACCCGACGCGGTTTATGCCACGTGGATTTTAGATACTGACCTGCCTATTCATATTTTTTATCGACCCGATTCGCCACCTTCAGATAATCTCAACGAGATTTTTATTGGGAAGCAAGTTGCTTGGCGAAACGGCTACGGCTTTGATTCGCTATTTCCTAATATTGAAAGCGCGTACCCACTAGACACAATAGAAGCAGGGTTTGAACTTGTGTTAAATCGGCGTCTCGATTATATGCTCGATTACGACATTAATTATTTGGAGGCCTATCATGGTCGAATTCACCACAAAGCCATACGTGAAGGAGACAAGTTATATTTGGCATTTAAGAATACCCCACGCGGTAAGGCGCTTGCTGCGCACTTTGACGCCACAATGCCACTTTTAAGAGATAGCGGCAAACTAGAAGAAATATATGGTTCGCATTATGCCCGCTCAGGGTTAGCTGAGTTTGCAGTGCTTACACCAAGCGGCATCGACTAAGAAATAGGACTAAAGAGCTGCGACTAAAGAGCTGGGAATAACAGTTCACAACGTCAATTAACGATATGACAGTTGATAAGATTCAATATTAAACCCGTAAGCGCTTTCGGCGCCTTTTAGCACTAACGTACCTTTTCGAGGCAAGCGTTTGAATTCTTCTGCGGCTAGGCACAGTCTGTCATGAGACAGTGTTTTGGTATCCTCAAGCAGCACCTTGTAGCGACAATGCTTTGCGGCATCCCCTTTTCGATACTTCACTGTATGCTCTGCAACATGAGAAGTAGAAACGCTATGCAGTAGATAGGGCAACGTATCATTCACTAAGAACAAACTAAAGAGCGCACCTAGTAAGGGCATTGTCACTATGGATATTTTACCGCGCACACTGCTATTTAAATGCTGCAGTTGTAGCTTATCGACATAAAGCGAGGTGTACCATAGCCACCCTACCAATAGGGTTAGTGCATATATTGCCCACGAGGAGTTATCCAACCAACGATTTGCCACACTAAAGTCGGTGATAAGCGACATTATTGGCCCGAGGAATAACACAAGTATTACGATGTCACAGCATCGAGTGACAACATGTCGCTCTGACCATTTAGGCTTGACTAGAGGTTTGTCGCTATCCTCACCTTCAACCTGTTCGCCCTAATGCATTTCTACGGATGATTTCTTTTGTGCAAGTGCAGCTTGCGCCGCTGCGTAACGGTCTGGATAAGCGCGTTGATCGATATTCTCCAGCACATCTTCAAGGTCCTCTACACTATAACGCGAATAGTCAGGACCTTGCTCGACACTGCCGGCATTGTGCGTACGGCTATTCATTTTTACGTCCTTTTAATTATTCCTTTTTGCTATTCCTTTTTGCTTTGGGGTGCGTTTCTGCCGGCTTATTTAGGTGAACAGTGAACTATAAGTTCCAGTACCAAATCTGGCACGTTGCTATATTCACTTTGCGCAGACTATGTTTTGCTTTTTCAGCGTCGCGTTTAGACTCAAACGGACCTAATATCACTCTAAACCAATCGCCATTACTTCCTGTACTGTGACGTATTAGTGCTTCTAACCCTTGAAACGCAATTTTCGCTTT
Organism: Alteromonas sp. McT4-15; assembly: GCF_020515205.1. Taxonomy (NCBI): domain Bacteria; kingdom Pseudomonadati; phylum Pseudomonadota; class Gammaproteobacteria; order Alteromonadales; family Alteromonadaceae; genus Alteromonas; species Alteromonas sp. McT4-15. The sequence continues at coordinate 3,319 of NZ_JAJALG010000037.1, read as the reverse complement.
CATTTCTTCAGCCTGTGCACGGGTTCTAAATGATGCGCACTGCATTAAGTAGCGTTTGTCTGATTTTTCTTGTTCTTTTACTTCAACCTCTACCTCGTAGCCAGGTAGGGTTTTAATGTATTCCCATTCTTCTTCAGGTAATTCTGGTAGAGCTTCTTCTGTAGGTGCAACAGGGCGAGCTGCTTGTGTATCAACGTCTTCTGCCACATTGTCTTTGATAGACCATAAGAACGCGCCAAAACCAATAACAAGTGCAAACACGCCAACTAAACGGATAATAGGTAGTTTGGGAGAAGCAGACGAATTCATCTGTGCGCTAGCCGCAGGTTTTTTACCTTTGCTTGCAGGTTTCTTTTTTTGTGTAGAGCGTCCACGAGAGACATAATCGCGTTGGGCCATAGTTGGCAAAATTCCTACTTGTTATCGTTTTTCGTTGTCGTAAGAAACGTCGTATACCAATTAAAATAATGTAAAACGAAGTTAGCTATACAAGCGATGCGCACTATCGCTGCTAAAAATTCTATCGCATTGCTGCGCAACAAGCTAACTGAAATCAGTTGGATCGATATCAACTGACCAGCGTACTTTCGTCGCCTGTGGCAACGCCTGTAAAAAGGGCAGCGCGAGTCTTAATGCACTGTGCAGTGGCGCGCGTTTTTCATGGCTGCACACCAACATAAATCGAAAACGCCCTTGTCGTTTCTCAATTAAGCAAGGAAACGGACCATTCATTTCAATTGCGTGCTGTTGTGAGAAAATCGCTTTGCTGTCTTGTAAGAAACGATACGCCAATGCGCTGTCAGTTGCTTCCGCTCGAATAACAAACTGGCTGATAAAAGGCGGCAACCTAGCCGCTTTACGCTCCATCAATGCATGACGCGCGAAATGCCCATAACCATTGTGCACCAAGTCTTGCAGTAACGGATGTTGAGGGTTATGGGTTTGTAACCACATTTCTCCTGGTTTACTGGCACGTCCTGCTCTACCCGCCAGCTGGGTTACCAACTGCGCAAGTTTTTCAGGCGCACGAAAATCCGCGCTAAATAAAGCGCCATCACAATCAAGCACAGCCACCAAGGTAACGTGAGGAAAGTGATGTCCTTTAGACAAGATTTGAGTACCAATTAATAGTTGGTACTCGCGCTTGTTTATCGCGTCTAGCGTTTGATGAAGTTTATCTTTGCCACGAACAGTATCGCTGTCTATGCGTACTTGTTTTACCCCAGGAAACAGTGAGGCTAATCCTTGCTCGACCTGCTCTGTGCCCGTACCTGCAGTGACTAGCTCGCTGCTATGGCACGCTTCGCAATTATTTGGCATTGCGCGAGTGCTGCTACAGTGGTGACACTGCAAACGATTCTGCGCCTTGTGCACAGTATAGGGCCTGTCGCATCGCTTACACATTACCGTCTCACCGCAATGGTGACAAAGCATTGCTGGGGCATACCCTCGCCTGTTTACAAACACCAACACTTGGTTTCCCGTTGTTATGTGCTGACGCATAATGGTAAGTAGACCTTGCGAAATGCCGTAATGAATGGGTTGGTCGCGCGCATCAAGCACATGTTGATGCGTACTTGATGCGCCACCTGCTCGTTTCGTTAGCTGAAGATGTGCGTAGCGATTACTAAGCGCATTATTGAGGGTTTCAAGCGCTGGTGTTGCACTGCCTAACAATAACGGTATGTTATGCTGTTTTGCTCGCATCGCTGCAAGGTCGCGGGCGTGATAGCGCAGACCATCCTGCTGCTTAAACGATTCATCATGCTCTTCGTCTACAATGATCATGCCTGGGTGTTTAAGCGGCGTAAAAATAGCAGACCGCGTCCCTATGATAATACCCAGTTCACCCGCTCTTGCGCGCTGCCAAACATGCAAACGCGCTTTATCAGGTACTTGTGAATGCAATACGCCCACTTCAATACCAAAACGTTTTTCAAAACGCGCAACCGTTTGCGGGGTCAACCCAATTTCTGGCACCAGTATGAGTACTTGCTTACCCTCTTTTAACAATGGCTCAATGGCCTGCAAGTACACTTCCGTTTTACCACTTCCGGTCACACCTTCAAGTAAGCTAACAGCAAAACTGCCGTGCTGACGATTGAGCGCCGCAATAGCAACCGACTGTTCGGTATCAGGCACAGGCTTCTCACCTATGTGCAGTGTAGAAAGCCATCCATGCTCGATGAAGGTAGGAACCATGGCATCAAGCGTCACCATTCCTTTATCAATTAGTGCCTTTACCGCGGGCGCACCATATAACTTTCTAGCTTGAGAAGCGTGTAGTTGAGACTTTAGAAGCGCTTCAAAACATGCTTTTTGCTTAGGGGCTCGGGATAGTGTATCTGCACTCTCAGCTCGCCCTTGTTCGCTTAATACCAACATTTCCTGTGCTGTAGGGTCTGGAGATTCACCTTTTCGCAACAGTACCGGTAGCATGGCGTGTAATACTTCGCCCGGCGCGTGATGATAGTATTGCCATAGCCACTGCGCCATTTTAAGCAGTACATCATCAATGATGGGCTTATCATCAATGACATCTTCAATCGGCTTTAATTTTTCAACATTTTCCACCTGCGCTTCTTGCACTGTACCTACAACCACACCAACGAGTTTACGTGGCCCAAAGGGCACCACCACCCGCACGCCTTTATCTAATGATGCGATATGCGTGTAAGTGAATAGTTGCCTTAATGGTGCAGGTACTGCGACTTGAATAAATGCCATAACGGTTTTTTGTCAGCCTTTTGAAACACGTGTTACAAGCAACCGCTGATGATACAGGTTGCCTTGCTCATTCGCCATACAAAAACCGCTTGATCAATACACGGCCTTCCTTTATTATGCGCCGCTCTTTTGCGATAGGCTGTTCTTTGAACGACTTATCATTTGAATATAAAGTTACGTATGGTGTGCAACTTCGGGTTGTATAGCGATACGGCCTTATTATGTGAGGTAATCCCATGAAACAAGGTATCCACCCAGACTACGCTGAAATCACTGCAACTTGCTCTTGCGGTAACGTAATGAAGATCCGTTCAACAATGGGTAAAGACATCAACCTAGACGTATGTTCTTCTTGCCACCCATTTTACACTGGTAAGCAACGTAACGTTGATACTGGTGGTCGTGTTGATCGCTTCAAGAAGCGTTTCGGTGCATTGGGCAAAAAATAAGCCCATTACCTTTATCGGTATCGATATTAAAAAAGCGCCTATATGGCTAATGCCGATCAGTTAAGAATTTAATGATCGGTTGACCGATCTTTTCAAGGCTTCAAAATCCGGTATCAGGTAACTGATATCGGATTTTTTTATGG
>NZ_JAJALG010000036.1:0-41969 GCF_020515205.1 Alteromonas sp. McT4-15 | reverse complement strand
TCGAAAACAGTAGTCAGAATATTTAAGACAACAAGGACGTTTATGTGTGTGATTCATAGAGATCGTTTCAACATAATACGACTCTAAGAACAAAGAAATTAGACAGCGACTCAAGTGGATTGAGCTTTACGAAGAAACTAAAAATGCAGGTCTGGTTTGCCGCAGGTGTGGTATATCCAGACCCACTCTTCGTAAATGGTTAAAACGATACAAAGAAAATGGTCTAGACGGTCTTCAGGACGTTTCTAAACGCCCTCATACCTCGCCAAATACTAAAATAAACCATCAGATAGAGGAATGGATTCTAAGCCTGAGAAAAGACAGGAAGCTTGGTGCGCGGAGAATCCAAAATGAACTTCTTCGCGAGCATAGTGTTCAATTATCGCTTGCTTCCATACATAAGGTGCTGACCAGACATGACGTTAAACCAATAGTATTTCAACGGAAGAAAAAAGACTTCATCCGTTACCAAAGACCTATTCCAGGTGATCGAGTGCAGATGGATACATGCAAAATCGCTCCTGGAATTTACCAATATACTGCTATTGATGACTGCTCTAGATATCGCGTACTGGATGTGTTTAACCGGAGGTCGGCAGCAAACACCCTTATTTTTATCGATAAGGTAATCGAGGAAATGCCATTTCCAATACAGCGAATACAAACCGACCGTGGTACAGAATTCTTCGCAGAGAAAGTTCAGCGAAAGCTGATGGATTATGGCATCAAATTTCGTCCTAACAAGCCTAGTTCTCCTCACCTGAATGGTAAGGTTGAAAGCAAAGAACCGACAAAGAAGAGTTTTATTCAACAGTAAACTTGAATCTAGACGAACTAAAAAACGAAACATTGCCCGAATGGCAGCATTACTACAACTGGCAACGGGCACATGGTTCGTTAAAGGGAAAAACGCCAATGGATATTGTCTGTGAAAGACTTGAACAAGCCCCACTTTGAGAAGAGGTTCACGAGGATTATATAACTTTTGCGTTAGGCATAACGGAACCTGTGAATTCTTGTACCGCTTGATGGATTTCATGCTCAGCTGGGTTTCTTTCAATTATTCCCAAGTTAAGTAACTTAATTCTGTCCGCTTCGTTTTTACTATGTACCACTGTGTTGTCCTGTTTTTGTTTGTTATGGCTGTACGATCAGGCGTAACGTAAGTCTGATCGTTGCTATTGAAACAATTACTTTTTATGGGTTTGCCCAGGAGGAACACGGTGGCAACTCCAGGGTTTGTGTTTTGCATTTTCACGAATGTTTTCGTCAACGAATTGGTAATAGCCTTCTTTCATTTTTGTCCAAAAGTCGTCCGAAATGTCTGCCCCGTTGTCACGAATGATTGTCTCAATGCCATCTAAATTGCAGTGGGTTGCATCGTAGCCTATATGCAGGGTACTTTTGGCGTCCTCAAATGAAACTGCATCGATTCCAAAGGTCCCATCAATGCCAGCAATAATTGCTTCTATGTTATCTTCGGTAATACCAACCAACTTTAAATGCCGTACGACTAAATTCGCCTCTGATACACCGACTCTGTGATCTAGATCGCTCATCTTTTCCTCCTATAAATCGATTGTTAACTTGTTTATGTTCGTCATTTCTTTAATTATTTAAAACACTATTGGCACCGAGCTGCTGCTTCATTAACGATTGTAAAATTGACATTCTTTGTTCAAGATAAAACAAATGTTCGTCTACCGAATTTCCCATGACTACAAAGTCGCCCCCTGCTAAACCGCTGTCGATAAGAACGAGACTTCGTTGAAGGCCATTTGTGTACGTTTCTTCCAGATGTGCTTTGTGTTGCAGGTCTGTTTCACTTTGGAGTCTCTTCTCAATATTCGTTAAATAAATTTCCATCATTTTCATATGCTCAACGATGAGAGTTTGCCTATCAGAGACGTCGTTGATCCGTTGTATGCGTTGCATTAGTGCATCCATGACAAGCTCATTACTTCGAAGCATATCATCCGCACTCATCGACGTTTGAGCAGCAGCAAATGTCGCGGGTAACACCCCTCCAACAAACAGTAATGACAGTAGTACTTTGTTCATTTTGTAATCCTTAATTAGTGCTTGAAACGTTTGAAATACCCATACGGGGAAACCAACCTGGCGTCGTTTGTTTATAGTGTCTGTAGCTATCACCAAACTCGGATTCAGCTTGCTGCTCTTCTCGCGTGGCGAGTCGAGCATAAACGACAATAAGAATTGGAAACATAAGTAAGGTTGGCAGTGTTGGCCATTGCAACAAAAAGCCAAACATGATCAGTATAAATGCAACATATTGAGGATGCCGGCAGCGAGCGTACCATCCAGTAGTGGCTAAACTATGCGATTTTTGCGCGTGGTGTAGGACACTCCAAGAAGCGGATAGTAAAAAGAAACCTAAAATGATGATGACATTACTTAAGATGTGTAAAATATCCCAGTGAGCATCGCCGGATAGCCCTAGCAAAGTATGCCACAAGTGACCATTTTCATGCGCTAAAAAGTCTACCCCTGGATAACTTTCCGCTAACCACCCTGACAAAAAATATATTGTCAGGGGGAAACCATACATTTCGGTAAATAAGGCCACGATAAAAGCGGAAAATACACCTAGGCTTCGCCAATCTGTTTTCGACTTCGGCTTGATAAAACTAAACGCAAAAAAGATAAAAATGGCTGAGTTTATAATGACTAGTGCCCAGAGCCCATAATCAGAATCACCGTGCATTATTATTCTCCGTTTTATGTTTTCCTTTACGGGCCTGCTCTAACCCTTCGATATAGCCTTTTCGATATTGCTCATTGTCCTCGGTTTGTTCTTTAAATGTTTTTTCGGTGTGCTCATGTGTTTCATGTCCTTTGCCATGACTGCCGTGCATAAAAATGTGCATGACAAGGCACAACAACAAGATCAAGTAAGGTAAATACGGAAACACATGCTCACCATGCTCAACCAGCAAGAAGTAGCTCGCGGCGGTAATAAGGCCTATGGCAGACCAACCACTGGGGGTGCGCCAAAAGGGGACTTTTTGTTTACTCATAATACACCTCGCTTTGGTATCTTTTACGTTAATAAAAAGCGTTTAATCACTTGATCACCAACGTGCCACGATACATTTGCATCTGACAATGAAATGGGTAAACGCCGGCACTGGAAGCAGGAATAGTGACCGTCACTCGCTTGTTAAGCGCTAATGTTTCATTGATATCCAACTCCGGGATCAATAACGTTTCTGCACAGGGCGTTGCATCTTCTCTGACGAACATAAGCTGAACGGACTGATGCGCCGGCACCGTGATATTGGCAGGCTGATACACGCCGTCTTTTACAAGGACTTTGATACTGCCGTCTTTTATCTGGGTTGATTGTGCTTTGTAAAGCCAAAACCACCAAACAATAAGCCCAATCAGGATAAGCCCTGCTAAATTAATCCATATCATCATTGTGTACTCCTAGTGCTCTTTCGCTTTAAATAGACGTAATCGGTTAGCATTGGTCACCACCGTTAGTGATGAGAATGCCATCGCTGCACCAGCAATGACTGGGTTAAGCAGTATCCCTAAGAATGGATAAAAGACGCCTGCCGCAAATGGTATTCCGGCGACATTATAAATAAATGCGCCAAAGAGGTTTTGCTTGATGTTACGCAGTGTTGCTTTGCTCACGGCAATTGCATCCGCTAACCCATGTAGGGAGCCGCGCATCAACGTTATATCCGCACTTTCTATCGCTACATCAGTCCCAGTCCCAATCGCAAAGCCGACGTTGGCATGAGCAAGGGCCGGTGCGTCATTTATGCCATCACCGGTCATACCCACAATTTCGCCTTCACGTTGAAGCTCAAGTATTTTGTTTGCCTTATCTTCCGGCATCACTTCGGCAACGTAATCTGCAATCCCCGCTTTTCGGGCGACGGCTTTTGCGGTCAGTCGATTATCCCCGGTTAACATCACAACTCGTATCCCGTTATGCTGTAGCCGCTTTATCGCATCTATTGAGTCAGATTTTATTGGGTCAGCGACGGCAATTACGGCAACTAATGTAGAATCAATAGCAAAATACATAGGGGTCTTTGCATCCGCTGCTAACCTCTGCGCTTTGTCGATGTAATGATGAAGCTCGATCCCTTGGTCTATCATCAATTTTTCATTTCCAAATAGCAGGCGTTGAGAATTTAGCATGGCTTCAACCCCCTTCCCCGCAATGGACTGAAAATCAGTAACGGAATGGATCGGCACACCTTGCTCCTTTGCAGATTCAACGATCGCCATGGCAAGTGGATGCTCAGAACCAGACTCAAGGCTAGCCGCCAAAGAAAGCACATCGTTGTGACTATGATCTGAAACTATAACGACATCTGTTACTTTAGGGGCCCCCTCAGTAATAGTGCCTGTTTTATCTAGAACCATAGTGGTTATTTTTGATGCAGATTGCAGCGCTTCGCCGTTTCGGATAAGAACCCCCGCTTCAGCCGCCTTTCCCACACCGACCATCACCGACATCGGTGTGGCCAAACCCAAGGCGCAAGGGCAGGCAATAATCAGTACTGTGGTCGCAGAAACGATTGCAAAAGCTACTTCAGGAGATGGACCATAATTCAACCAGGCCAGCGCACTGATCACGGCAATGATCATGACGACCGGTACAAAATAGGCGGAAATCATATCAGCTAATCGACCAATAGGCGGTTTAGAATTTTGTGCGCGTTTTACCATGTTAATAATTTGAGCAAGCGCGGTATCTTTTCCCACGCGCTCTGCTCGAAAGACGATAGAGCCTGATTTGTTTATCGTGCCGGCAACGACCTCATCGTCTTTTCGTTTTTCTATGGGCATGGGTTCACCCGTTAGCATTGATTCATCAATACTTGTCTGGCCCTCGACAACTAAGCCATCAACAGAGATGCGCTCCCCAGGGCGAACCCGGATAAGATCATTTAGCAGAACATCTTCAATCGGAATATCTATATCATGCCCATCACGAATGACGCGAGCTGTTTTGGCTTGTAAACCAATCAGTCGTTTAATTGCCTCGGACGTTTTACCGCGTGCTTTTATCTCAAGCGCTAAGCCTAAATTAATGAGACCAATTATCATGGCTGTTGCTTCAAAATAGACATGCCGCGCCATTTCAGGCACATATCCGGGGAAAAACACAACGACCATAGAGTACAACCAGGCTGTTCCTGTCCCCAATGCAATCAAAGTATCCATGTTCGCGGCGTGATTTTTAAAGGAGTTCCAAGCACCTACATAAAAATGCCGACCAGAAAACACCATAACACCCAATGTCATGATCCCTACAATCAACCACACGATCCGCTCAGTGGTCGTGTTGACGCTCATTTCCCCCGTCACCAAGCCATAAAGCATCAGTGGCACACCCAGAGATAATGCAATGACCATGTCTCGCATTAGTTTTTTATAATATGCCCAGTCCGCCTGTTCCTTTTCTTCAATGGCAGCCTCATCTGAATCCGTATTCGCTAATGTTGCGTTATACCCAGCTTGCTCTACCGCCTTAATCAATGCGTGGGAGGATGAACTGCCCATCACCAACACCGAGCGTTCAGCAAAATTCATCTCAGCATTGGTGACACCCGAGACCTGTTTTAAGGCCGCTTCAATTTTAGACACACAACTGGCGCAACTTGCACCTTGGATATTGAGTTGTAGCTCACCCGAAGACGCAGAGACTTGCTCAGTATGTGTTTCACTCTCGACCGCCTTACTAGCGGTTGATACTTTTTTGTCACCGCCACAACACGAATGAATTTTCGCATCGTCCGTTTTTGAATTCATGAGCCACTCCCTCTCTAAATAATGTTATGATTTAAGTGTTGTGAAACCTTCAATCAAATGGCAAATCGTATCGGCCGTTGGATGCTGATCCGGTGTATTTTCCCATTCTGAGATTGCTTTTCGCATGCGCAGTCTTAGCTCATGCATGTCCTGATACCGCTGTTCAGTTTCTTTCAACCTTTGTTCAATAAGGCGCCGAACCGTCGGGCATGGCGCGTTGGTTTGTGATGACGTGAACAGAATTTCCTTAATATCATTGATAGAGAAACCTAATGAACGCGCGCTTAAAATAAACCGTAGTCGTGTCACATCAGCGGGCCTGTAATACTTGTAACCATTGTGCGATTTACTTGGCACCAAAAAACCAATGCGCGTGTAATACCGTACGCTGTCCGCGCTAATCTCTAGTGCATCTGCAATTTGTTTAACGCGCATTTTAACGCTCCTCTTTTATCAACATAGATATGCGGTTAAGCACGCCTTTAATCCTATGTTCTACTCTCACGTTACTAGGGTAAACCTATGTGTTGCTCACAGGTCAACACCTATTCTTTCAGCAGATCCTTGGAAGCGGCTCATCTTCGAGTTCATTCATGAAACGTCTTCCTCCCATTGGCGTAACAATGGTCACGCGCCCTTTTGATTCGGTGTTTTTTACTATTACACCAATGTGTTCGGCCTGCTCCCCGTTTCGAATGCTCCGCCAGTGTTCTAGCACCTTACCGCTTATGTCAGGGGCAACAACAGCAACAATGCGTCCCTCACACGCTAAAACAAACGGATCAAAGCCTAATATTTCACACACGCTTGCCACTTCAGGTCGCACCGGAATATTATTTTCAATTAACTCGATATCGAAGCCTGTTTCATTAGCAACGTCATGGAGTAATACTGACAACCCTCCACGAGTTGGGTCACGCACAAAACGAACACCTTCCAAATGCTTGATTGGATCAATAAGAGGAACAACGCTTCCACAATCAGACTTTAGCTGACCTTGCAAACCATAGTCCTCGCGAGCAAGCAGGACACACGCACCGTGATCACCTACAGAACCACTAACCAGTACATGATCGCCTGCCTTTATAAGACTGGTATCCCAAATCGGCGCATCTCGGCTGTCTCCAACACCCGTTGTATTGATAAAAACGCCGCCACCACTGCCTTTCGGGACAACTTTCGTATCACCTGTTACAATGGCGACCTTCGTTTCTTCGGCAGCTTGATGCATTCCATTAACGATTTGTTTCAATGTTGAAAGGGAAAAGCCTTCTTCAATAATAAATGCAGTACTGATGTACCGTGGTGTTGCCCCAACGACTGCTAAATCATTGACGGTACCGTAAACACTCAACGCGCCTACATTGCCGCCTGGAAATGTTGGGGGGGATACAACGAAGCTATCCGTTGTTATACTCAGATAAGGACCATCAAAAGTTACTGTGGCGGCATCATGAAGCAGATCTAGATCTTTGTTCGCTTTATTTTTAAAAACATGATCAATGAGTCTTTTTGTCAGTGTTCCGCCGTTCCCCTGAGCTAATTGAATAGATTCCGTGCCCAACGGCTCTGATGATAAATGATTATTGCCCTCTGCGCTTTTCATTATGACCTCCGTGAACAGTATTCGTGGATTTGCCCAACACTTATTGCGGCATCGTTTAATGGCAAACTACTTGGAATAACCACAGGAATGTCTGATTGTAAAAACCGTTGTGATATACCGTCACACAAAATGCGATTTTGGAAGACGCCTCCTGCCAATCCAATGTGGTCAAAATTAAACTTTTTACGGCAATGTAGGGTTACCTCCCATACCGTTTCAATTAACGAAGCGTGGAAATTTGCAGCACGAGTTTGAGGAGACACTTTGAAATCAAAAAGTTCCGGTACCAGTGTTCGCCAATCCATTTGAATAAATTCGTCGTTTTTCTGGACCAACGTTAACGGCATAACCTTAGAGGGCGTCGACGCAACGCTTTCCAACATCATCGGCGCCTGCCCTTCATAAGAGACTTCGCTCTGTTCACAGCAGGCAAATGCCGCCGCGTCGAACAGTCTTCCCATTGAACTACTAACATGACAATTGAGTTCGTTTTGCCATGCGTTGTAGCTTAATTGTTGTGGATCAAATGGTTTAAAATCAATGCCGGTGAAATTAGTACCCCACACTAGTGATGCTGCACTTCGCCATGGTTGATTTGGAACCTTGTTGCCGCCTTGCAACTTCATAGGCGCTAATGAGGCAACACGTTTCCAATTGCCCGGCGTCCCACAAAAAACTTCCCCTCCCCACATCTCGCCATTCTCGCCTAATCCCGTTCCATCCCACACGAAAACCAAGCTTGGTGTCGATATTTCAGCAGCTAATGCCCACGCTGATGCATGAGCGTGGTGATGTAAAACTTTAGTAGTCGGTAGTTCACTGCCTTTGGCCCAACGGGAACTGATATAGCCAGGATGGCTATCGCAAAGAATACGCTGTGGATGAACATGATAGAGAGCTTGAAAGTCACTGATACATTTTTCAAAGTGCGCTTGCATTATCGGAGAATCGAGGTCGCCAATATGCGGTGTTATGATAAGTCGATTGTTCAAAGCTATTGCGACTGTATTTTTCTGATTCGCGCCAACAGCAAGCATTGGTTCCTGCACAGTATATGGCAATGATAATTCTATCGGACTTATACCCCGCCCCAGACGAATTGGAATGGTGCCTGACTTAAGCGTTCGCAGCACAGAATCATCCAGTTTGTGAAAAATGTCTCGATTATGGTGCACGAAGATGTCTGCCAACATCGTAAGGTGTTGCTGTGCCGATGACGTCGATGTGACCATCGGTTCACCGTAAATATTTCCTGACGTAGCCACCATGGGGCGATTGAATTGCTGCATAATGAGTAAATGCAGTCCGCTGCACGGCAACATCACCCCCAAATCACGAAGCATGGGCGCTACGTTATCTGCAATGGGTACATTCGATTGCTTTTTTGCAAGTAAAATGGGTCGCACGGGGCTTAGTAAGAGCGCTCTTTGATGACTGTCTACAGCAACGCATTTATCTAACCAATCCTCACTTGTTTCGTCTGCACGAGGCTCTGGGAGCATGACCGCGAAAGGTTTATCTGGTCTATTTTTACGCTGGCGTAAAAGGTCTACCGCTTCAGTGCTTTGTGCGTCACAGAGCAAGTGATAACCGCCTATACTTTTTAACGCGACAATTTTGCCTTGATTCAAATATGCGACAACCGTTGCTACAACATCAACATCGCCTTGCGAGACCACGCGCCCGCCGACAGTTGAACAAAATACTTCAGGCCCGCATACGCGACAGCTTATTGGTTGAGCATGAAAGCGCCTATCAGTTGGCGATTGATATTCTTTACGACATAACTCACACATTGGAAATGCTGACATACTCATGTTCTTTCTGTCGTATGGCATTGCTCGCAGCATAGAAAATCGTGGACCACATTTACTGCAAGCGATAAAGCTATAGGTGCCACGTCGGTTAGTATTTGACAGTAACTCAGCTTTACACGCTCCACACAAATAGACATCTTTGGGGATTGATATCGCCCCGCACGCTATATCATGACCGCTTTCTTTTATCGTGAACGAGTCTACATTACTCAGTTTAACCTGCTTTTTTTCCAGTAAGGATATGGAAACTAGCGACCCATTGTTCAGTAAGTCGAATACAAATTGTTCAACGTCTAGCTCAGTGCCTTCAGCGTGTATTCGCACACATCCACAGTCGTTTTGTACCCAACCAACAATACTTTTTTCATACGCTAAGCAGTAAACTAACGGTCTGAACCCAACCCCCTGGATGACTCCAGTAATGTTCAACTCATAGGCGATAGTTTTACTCTTATTCGTATTGGCAACATATGTGCGGGCAGTTGTCATCACTTCATCTCCACCTTTAGCGTATTCCCCTTTTTGATAACATTTGTTATCGAGCGCTCACCAGAGCTATACCAAATTCGGCAAGCCCCCTCATCAGACACCATACATGCGCCTTTAGGGGATGCTGGTTTGCATTCCTGACCAAAAAACGGGCACGCATCAGGTGCCATTTTTCCGAGGATCACTTTTTCACAGAGCGATGTGGTTTCAGGAACGTTTTGCGCACATTGCGAAGGGAAATCGACTGGCGCATAATCGTTTGTGGCGTCTAGGTGCGATAGTCTCGAAGCAAAGGAAAATCCAGAACCAGGAATAACACCAATTCCTCGCCAATGTGCGTCAACGATAGTGAACGCTTTATTGATTATTGCTTTAGCTGCTGCATTGCCGTTTTGCTTTACCACTTCGGGATAGCGGTTACTCAGTGTGACGACTTTATTTGAATAATTGCCGAGCAGCGTTTGGAGCGACAACAGCAAACTTTCTGGATGAAAACCAGCAATACTGACAGGCAAATTATGATGGTCGATTGCAAACTGCCATTCTTCACTACCCATAATTGTCGCAACGTGGCCTGGCGCAATCAGTGCATCAAAAGTATTCGGTTGACTCTCAAGCACATGGGCAACTGCTGGCCAAGTAAGTCGTCCAGACAATAAAACTCTAAAGTTATTGGGTAAATCATTAAGCAGTGTTGCTGCAATCGGTGCCATAGTCGTTTCAAAACCAACAGCAAAAAACACAATAACCTTACGAGGTTCTTCCAATGCTATAGATACCGCTTCTTGAGGAGAAGATATCGGACGAATATCGGCCCCTTGATTTTTTGCGTCTATCAATGAGCTACAGCCACCCATTTCGTGTTCGACTGGGACGCGGAGCATGTCACCAAAACTAACGATAACGACATTTTCGTTAATGGCTAAGTGTATCGCGTATGCAATATCCTCTTCGGGGCAAATACAAACGGGGCACCCTGGCCCAGGTATCAGATGAATATTGTGCTGAAACAACGTTCTAAATCCAGCGCGCGTAATCGCACGCTCATGGCCACCGCAAACATTAAGAATACGAAACGGTTTTGAAAGCGAGGTATTCTTAATGTCTCTTAGCAACGATTCAACACTGTACATAAGACTTTAGACTCCGCTATTTTGTAACGACTGAGACTGATGAGCTGTAATGGCGTGCGTAAAATAAGAAAACCAACGCTCTAGATGTTGACTTTTCAATGAAGACACTTCGAGAACGGGCGCATCGTTGCCCACTATACGAAATGATTCAATCGCGCGAGGTACATTGAATTCATCGTGAAATTGCAAGTAATCGGTCTTAGAAATAAGCATGACGTCCGCGGCACGAAACATCACTGGGTACTTTTCAGGCTTATCATCACCTTCTGGCACGGACAGCAAAATAATGTTTAAGTGCTGTCCTAAATCAAAACACGCTGGACAAATCAAATTGCCAACATTCTCTATAAACAAAACGTCTAGTTTTTGTAAGCTAAATCTTCCAAGTACCTTTTGCACCATACTGGCGTCCAAGTGACACCCTTGGCCCGTGGCGATTTGCTCCGCCTGCACACCATGACGTCTAATTCTATTTGCGTCATTTTCAGTTTCGAGGTCGCCTTCAATCACCGCCATCGCATATTGCGACTTAAGCGCACGTATCGTTTCTTCGAGTAGCCGGGTTTTTCCACTGCCTGGGGATGACATCAAATTAATCACTAGTACATTATGTGCGTCAAATAAAGCACGGTTTGCTATCGCTTGGCTGTCATTGTTGCTTTTTAAATTTGCGTGAACCTCAACGATATTTGCTGATGGCTTGTCAGTTTTCTCTGATTTTACTTGCGTTTCGCAACCACAGTTACCGCACATGTTTTCTCTCCTTTGATTCTGTAAAATTGTCAGGTGCGATAAACTCTATTCGTTGCAATATAAATTCATCGCCCTCAATGAGGTCGGTTTGCCAAGCACCGCAACTTGCACATAGGATACTATTCACCGAAACTCGGCTGAATTCGCCACACAATTTACAGCGTATCTTGATAGCGCTTGTGTCAATTCTAAGCGTTGCCTGATCGCCAATGGTGTGAGTTCTACACGCCAAGAACGCATGGTGCAGCAAGTCAGGCTCAACACCTGACAGTGGGCCGACTTTGACGTGAACCAGACTGACAGACTTATTCATGTTTGCTCGCTGGTGAACAGCGACTGTGTCAAGCAAGCTATAGCAAAGACTAATTTCATGCATCGTAAGCAATGACCTGATCGAGCATCTCCCATGTCACCTGCGCGTCATCATAGGTGATCACTTGGAGAGCATAACCAACATGTACCATCACATAGTCGCCAACTTTGACCTCTAGCCCTTGCACTAAATGTAAACTCACCTCGCGAGAGACACCTTTCGCTTCACACGTTGCGTTAAAGCCTTTAATTGCAATGACTTTCATGGGGATAGCGAGACACATTACTGTTTTACCCGTTGATAGGGCCTACTTGCTCTAGCTCGATAAATAAACAGCGCAACGGTGACAAGCACGATTGTTGACACCAGAGATCCCAAAAGTAGTGAATGATCGCCTTGATGACCCGGGTGCGCATAACTAACGGGTGAACCTACCACCAGATAAAAAAAGGCAATTAAAGAAGTAACTGACTTTCTAATACTATTTTTGATTTTCATAATATTCCTCAAGTAAGGTTAACGAACTTTTAGACGCAAACGCTCTTCCCCTGTTTCGTCCATTACGTGCACGGCACATGCTAAGCAGGGGTCAAAACTATGAAGTGTTCGCAAAATCTCTAAAGGTTGGTCAGGATCATGTAGCGTATGTTTATCTTGCAGAGCGGCTTCATAAGCACCTGCCTGTGAGTTGGGATCTCGAGGTCCAGCGTTCCATGTCGTAGGCACGACACATTGGTAATTCTCAATTTTGCCATTTTGCATGACCAACCAATGCCCCAACGCGCCACGAGGCGCTTCCATCACGCCTACCCCCTGGCCTTTAATTGGCCAATTGGTAGGGTCAAAATACAGAGGGTTAAACGTATCGGTATCGCCCTTTGCGATATTATCCAATAGTTGGTCATACCAAGACTGTAGCTGGTTAACCACAATTTTTGTTTCCACTGCTCTGGCGAGCGTCCTACCGAGTGTGGAGAAAAGTGCAGAGGTCTCTAAATCCAAGATAGAAAGAGATCGATTAACGATGTCTTGCGCAGCGGCATCTTTTTTAGCATACATCATTAGCACGCGAGCCAGCGGTCCCACCTCCATCGCATGGCCTTTCCAACGCGGACTTTTCAACCATGAATATTCAGCCCCTACATTTAGGTGCTTGTAAGGCGGTTTCGGACCAGTATACTCGAGTGTTGTTTGTCCATTAAAAGGGTGTAAACCACTTGCGTTCCCTCCACTATATCGATACCAGGAGGAAGAGACGAATTCTTGAATTTCAGAGGGATCATCTAGATCAAGGTCATGCACTTTACTCAAGTCTCGACCAAGTATTGCACCTCGTGGAAACAAGAAAGAATCAGGGTCATCCATTGATGTCATAGGTAAGTCTCCATAGGTAAGAAAGTTACCCAGCCCTTCCCCTCGTGTCCCCCACTCTTTGTAATAACCCGCAATCGCCACAATATCGGGGTAATACACCTGATCGACAAAGCTCTTCATTTGCGTGATAGCATCTTGTAGTTGCACTAATCGACTCGTGTTAATACCCGTTGACGCATTGAGATTAATCGGTGAAGGCACGCCGCCAACGACAAAATTAGGATGAGGGTTTTTCCCTCCAAATATGGTGTGAACTTTTACAACTTCACGCTGCCACGTTAGCGCATCTAAATAATGTGCTAATGCCATCAAGTTAACTTCAGGTGGCAGTTTATAGCCAGGATGCCCCCAATACGCGTTACTGAATATCCCTAGCTGCCCAGACTCAACCAGCGTTTTGACTTTTTGCTTCATATCTTTGAAATATCCCGGCGATGAACGAGGATAATCACTCAATTGACCGGCGAGCGCAGCGGTTCTCGTTGGATCTGCATCTAGTGCAGAAACAACGTCAACCCAATCTAGGGCATGCAAGTGATAAAAATGCATCACGTGATCATGCACATATTGGGTTGCAATCATGATGTTTCTTATCAGTTGTGCATTTTGAGGGATAGCCATTTCTGCTTCACTCAGTACGCCTATTGAAGTACGTGACTGTCGGTGCCCTTTTTTACCATGTTGCATCGGTCCTTTTGGCATAGATGTCATGGAGGGCTTTCCAATGGCAACCCCTAATTTTGCGTTTGACCGCCAAGCTTTTCTAATTGCATCTTCGACAGCACGCACCGATGCCATACCATGCACCAGCGTGCAGACGCCACAGATACGTTGCGCAAAAGCCCAAGCGTCACGCGGATCTCTGCCTTGTAAAATCAGTTCAATTCCCCGAACAGACGTGCCTGATGAGAACGCCTGTTTGATGGTATTCCCATCCATTTCAGCTTCTATTCGAAGATGCCCTTCAATTCGAGTGATAGGATCGACGACTAACCGGTTGTTACTTGCTGTATTTTCCATGAGCCTTGCCTATTATCTTATGAGTTTTTCCCAGCATGCTTCTGTGCACCTTTGCCGGGTTTGGATTTGTACCACTCCCATGGACCCAAGGCTTGGTAAAAGCTGCTTTTATCCCAGAAATCGGGCTCAGAGCAACCAAGACACGGATGGCCAGATTCGATAGGAAAACTCGTGCCTTGATTCCATTTAACCGTTGCACATGCGTTAAAGGTTTCGGGCCCTTTACAACCAAGTTCGAACAAACACCACCCATTTTTTGCCCCCTCATCATCAAACGATTTTGCAAATTTACGTTGTTCAAAAAATGGGCGTCGATAACATCTGTCATGGATGCTTTCACCAAAAAAAGCGAGTGGGCGTTGTAATTCGTCGAGATCAGGGAAACGTTTAAACGTCAGGTAATGAACCAACACAGCTGTAATCGCGATAGGCAGTGGCGGACAGCCTGAAATGTTTACGATTGGCTTGTCTGTAATAATGTCGCTTACTGCCACTGCCCCCGTCGGATTTGGGTTTGCTTTAGGGATCCCGCCAAAAGACGCGCAGGTACCGATGGCAATAATACCCGCAGCATCTTTTGCCGATTCTCTCAGCATATCGACATTACTCATGCCACTGATCGTTGAGTATCCTGGGTTACCCACCGGAACCGAACCATCAACCAACAACAAATATTGCCCTTTGTGCGCGTTCATCGCCGCACGCCTAGCGTCTTCAGCTTGCTCTCCCGCAGCAGCCATTATCGTATGCTGATAATCCAACGAAATATGATCGAAAATAAGGCTTTCCAATGTGGGAGCATGAGAGCGCAATATTGCTTCGGTACACCCTGTGCACTCTTGAAAGGGCAACCAAATCACAGAGGGTCTTCTCGCATTGCCAAGGGCAGTCGCCAAATCGGCAACAGCGCTTTGCGGCAATGCCAGTAAAGACGCCGTTGTAGCGCAAAACTTAAGAAATGTGCGTCTTGAGATACCGGACGCTTGTAACTGCTTGTTTAATGTTGGTAGCGCCATTTCAATCCTCCTTAGCCGTTTCATCAGAAGATTGATGAGACAACGAATGGATGTCAGACACTATATTGCTGAGCGATAACACCATATCTTCTGGCTGAGATTTTATGATTGGTGGACAGGTACAGATATGAACGTATTTGCCCATGATCTCCACATCTTCGTTATAGTGAATTTCAAGCCAAACGCCTGCGTAGCGTGATTCGATTAGCACCGTATCACCCAGCGCCTGAATATCAGCTTTAACCTCTCCATGCCCAAGAAAAGCTTCTAACTGCGCTTCTTCGCTAGCGCTTAAAGGCAATCGTCGCAGATCAATCGTGGTTTGTTCTTGTCGTTCAATTAACTGAGACAACGCATGACGTATCTGATGCAAAAGCGGCATTACGTTGCCGGTTTTTTCAGCATTGGATGTCATAAAAATGAGTTCTTCGGTCATCGTGCCTCCTTTTGGGTTGCCGGTTTATAGGCCTGAATGTCGTCGCTTGATAAGCAAGCAAATGCGATATCGATGATCGATGATAACGCTGCATTTACCTTTGGACTCAAAGAGGTTCCCCACTCTATCGCCTCAGGCTCTACGCCAATTAACGTCACCGCAGAAGGTTTTGAATATAACGTTTGGCTGGTCAACAATGTATCGCGTAACGTGATCTGGTGAACGGAATGGGTCGTCGCTTGCTTAAACTGATCCGCAATTGCCTCGTCCTCAAACACTCTCACCGTACCAGGCGAACAGCGCATGTAGGCCGCGTCGATGACTATCGTATGATCGGAACTCGCGACCCACTCCAAAAGTTCATAGCTCAGTGTCCCAGCGTCAATGCAAGATACATTTGAATAAGACTTTAGCAGGGGTTGCAGAGCACGAACCGCGTGCACACCAACGCCATCATCTCGCTGCAGTAGATTTCCAACACCAATGATAGCGTAGCGCTTAGCCGCATTTTTAATTTGGTCAATTGTTGGTGTAGTTTCTAGTGATAGCATCGGTATTTTCCTTATTAGCTATGAGGTGCTGGAATTGACCAGCCAATCACAAAGAATAAACAGAGAACGATCACCGATAGACCAAGTAATTTTGTTGACCTAATGCGTTGACCTGTGCTTTGACGCATCACGAGTTTGATCACGATTATTGTTTGGATCAGGTAATAAAGTGCAAACCCTTTTGAAGCGAGATTAATAATTTCAAATACGTTAGATGACCAAACTAATATACCTGCGATGGCGATAACTAAAACGTAGTAAAATTGGGGGGAGATAGGTAAATGGAAAAGCTCTTTTAAGAGGCCTCCGCCACCGATAGTATCGGCTAATGCTGCACTTAACTGACTTGCCGTGGCGGCAACCAGTAATAAAATCGGCAATACCCATATTGCTTGCCCTAGGGTGTAGCTAATCGTTGTTTCGTTTAATTCCGTGATCGGAAAATCCAGGAAAATAGGACACGTTAGACCGATAAAAACAACATAGAGAAAAATAGCGATCCACTGAGCATAACGACTCGCTTTAATGCGCTGTTCTGGCGTATAGTTATTCCCCATAAAACGGGTTGTCTCGAACCCTTGCGTTACCATGAGCATCCCTGCGAGCATGCTAACAGTTTCAAAATGGCTCAATGCCTGTATCGCTTCATGTTGAAACCAAGCACTTTGTACTTGTATGTCGTAGGTTGCCAGCGCTGCGAGCACACCTACTATAATAGCCAACTTTATTGTCACGGCGAATAGCTCAATGGTCTCTAGCCCCCTAGCACCTCGAAGCCAAGCGACCACCATAATGATGACAAGCAACCCACTGGTAAACAGTTTGATGTACGTCGTATCAGAGATAGATAAACGATCAAAAACAAACGCTGCAAACAAACTAATATAAAACGCCACGGAAATGGCATATGCCGCACCAAGCGCCCATTGACTTGCTTTTTCAAGCGTCATAATACTGCTTTGTTGATTGCTAGCTAGCTCAGGTTCTGCGTGGCGTATATTGAAGCGAATAACCGACCCCAGCGCATATGCCAGAATGGACAACAACACTATTCCAAGCAGTGCCCATTTCCCCATTACCGAATGCAGCAGTGGTGCAATGATCAAAAAGCCACTACCAATAATGGAAGCCAACGGTGTGACTGTTGCTCGCCATTGGAAAGATTGTCGTAAGCGAGGCAGACACAATACTATTGCGATCAGCACCGAGGTTGCGAGCGCAATGGAATTTGTGATCACAGTTTGTACCCCTTAATGGTGTTTATACCACCCGGCACGCTTAATATCGTTCCAGGACGTAGATTGATGGCAGGCATAGCATTCCTCAACTTTAGCTTTAGGCTCGCCTGCCACTTTGGCGGAAATCATTTTAAAATGCTGCATATAGTGACTGGGCGGCGCTTCATGACATTGATTGCAATCACGTGATTGACTCGACGGGTGAATAAACTTTGGCAATGACCATTTGTCTGTGCTGTGACACTGCACGCAATCCTCTCCAAATAGACCTAAATGGCGATCATCGTTGCTGTGACATTGCGTACAATTTAATAAGGCTTCTTTATCACTGACCTCAGGGTGCACAAACAAGGGCTCAGGAGTTTGTTTATTCGCTAGTATGTTCTCCAAAAACGCCATGGTGGCAGCGCCCTCGTCAAACGGGACATTTGGGTTGGGGAGCATATTGAAACCAATGTCGACTAACGCTATATGGCTCATGAGCGAAATGTTGGCCGATTCACCTTTGTGCTCTACATGGCAACTTGCACATTCTTTGATGTCGGTATGAAATGCAGTGGGTTGACGCGCAACGATATGCGTATCATTTGCATGACACGCCACACATTTGTCACGCTCAACGCCCTTCACCGGTGTGTGACAACTCAAACAGTCATCCGCGAGAAAGGCATGTGCTTTATTGAGTGAACCGGGTTCAACCATTTTTTCCCATGGAATTTGTGCGCTATCTTCAGGCATATGAATGAAATGACTGACGCCAAAGCCAGCAGCAACTAAGCCAAGAACGATTATTATCCATTTCATCATAACCAGCGCAGTCCAAAGTAAACTTCACTGAAAATGTGAAAAAACAGGACTACATAAAGTGTCATTGAAATCACGATGTGAAATTTTAACCAACGAGCAAACCACACCTTCGCGGTGTCATGAATGAGAATGCTGTACTCAACATCGGAAATTGTATCAATGATAGAAAGAACCTGGCTTTCTTGTTTGAACAATTTACTTTGTGCTGAAGTAGGCACATTTAACGTGATGTAAGGAATATGTCGTGCGGATGTTTGGGCAAACGTCGAATATCTGTCATCACAGACTGCGTCTTTCAACGCCTGTTTTGCGTTAGAAAGCGCAACGTGGAGTTCATTTACTTGGCGCTTTTTCTCTTTCACATTCGATGAAATAAGACCGAGTACATATCGACCCACAAACCCACTGATCACAACGACCATCATAAAGATAACAAGCGAAACTCCGGTAGCACTATCAAAACGATGGGCACTATGGATCAGCGCTAGAATAGGCCCCAGCACACCAGCATAGATATGTATACGCAGGAGCGTTGGCATAGCGATGTGCTTCGTCACGACTTTCTTAAGTGATTTGTTACGCTTAATGGTCATGTATACCAATGGGATAAGCATTAATACCGAAGCGCTTAAACCCACGCCAAATCCAATAAAACTGCCTGGGAATGCTGGGTCTCTATGCCATAAAAAACCGAGCCATAGCAGGATCATTAGGACAACCAAGCTGCTTACAATTGTGCGCTCTTGAGAATTCATTAAGCCTCAACCTCCACATCAGATTTAGGGATAGCTTGGCACGCCAGAATATACCCACTGAGCTTATCTTCAGGCTCCAGCCCATCATCAACCTCCATATCGACGTCACCACGTAGCAGTTTCACCTTACAACTCCCGCACGAACCCGCTCTGCATGAATTCTCTATATCTACATCGAGTCCATCAGCGACGTCTAATACGGTCTCATCCGGACCCGCGTGGGCTTCGACGTCTGAAAGACTAAACCGTACTTGTCTGTTGTCGCCTGCGTTGGTGTTAGTGGCTAATTGAGGTTTAACGGGAGCGGGCTCTGGTTTAGCAGCCCCAAACGCTTCGGTTTTAATATGCGTGTTAGGCATACCCAATTCGGCTAGCATTTTTTTCGTAGCATCCATCATTGCAGGAGGCCCACAAATATGCGCAGTTTTTGAGGCAATATCTGGCACAAATTCGTTTATCATTGCGGATGAAAAGCGGCCTTGGGGCCCCATCCAGGATGTACCCTCTGCTTGAGTCATACTGACCAGTACTTTTAACCGAGGATGACGTGCTTGCAGATATTTTAATTCCTGTTCAAAAATAAAGTCGTTGGACGTTCGCGTACAAAACAGAAAATAAATATCACCGTCCCAGCACGTCGTCGTCAAGTAGCGGACAGCGCTCATCATCGGTGTGATCCCCACTCCCCCAGAAATCAACACCACGCTGTTTGAACCATGACCATTGAAATAAAATTTACCGCCGGGGGCTTTAATTGAAAGCGTATTTCCTACCTCAACCGCGTCATGCATATAACGAGAAACCACACCGAACTCCTCTCGCTTTATCGTAACTTCAAAGTAATACTGTTCAGTGGGCGATGATGCAATGGTGTATGAGCGCTTAACTGGCTTTTCAAAACCATCGATGTTCAGTGTGAACGTGACAAATTGACCTGGTTCGAAATCAAATGGAATGGTTTGTCCATCTGGGCTGGCTAGACGTAACGTTTTAACATCATGGGTTTCATTAAAAATCGCGGTTACTACCATACCGCCACTAAACGTGCCCTTGCGCGATGAGGCAGTGGATGACAATGCTGGCTCGCTACTTTGCGCAGGTGCCGAAGCATGCTGCTGGGCAGCCGGATTAGATTCGACAACAGAGGAAACTTTTGTCGTTGGCGCAGATGTGCTTGCGGTGTCAGTAGACTTAAGCTCTTCGAGCAGCGCGGCAGCTCTGCGCATCTTAAATCCATACACATACACCATAACAATTGTAAATATGAGTAAAACGAGCATCACTGCGCTGTGAAACGGTGTCATACCAAATAGGGTTGAAGTACCTTTTTCCGGCGCACTGGGAAGCAAATTCATTTGTGACTTGAACCAGGTTAATGCCACTCTTCGTGGTTCTTGCCCGTCTTGTATGGCACGTTTCGCAGCAAGACCACTGTCAAAATGGGCTATACCCTCTTTAACTGTTTCAACAGCCATTTGCATTTGGGAATAGTCATCAGTGGCAGCTGCGCGGGCAAGCCAATCAAAACCTGTAGCAAGTTGCTCACTTCCTTGTTGCATTCTTGCGGTTGCTTTAATCAGAACAGTCTCTCTTTGTTCGGGTGTAGCTGAATGCATGCGCATTAGCGTGGGATAGAGATCTTTAGGTTTGGGTGCACCCATTTTCTCCATCATTTTATCCATGCCTTTTGCCATACCGGATCCCATCATGGCGTCAGCATTGCCCAGCGGTCCTTTACCTTGTGTAGCAGTCGGCAAAACATCCGTATTAGCGTTGACAGTGGGATCATTGGTAGCTTCAGGATGGTGGCTCGCATGCTCACTATCCTCTGGCTGTTGCTGTGCGTAACTGCTCGTCGTTGCGAATAACAGCATAACGTTCAAAATGACGGCGTAACGCAGAAAAAATGATGTGTGTGGCCACCACATGCTCATAACTCACCTGTTTGTTCGGCCATCCACAGGCTATTTATCTTAGCGATCTGAGAGGGCGTTAATACTGATACCGCTTTCCCTACCGATGTAATAAACTGCAACCGCAAGGCGCTGTTTGTGGCTTCTATTTCAGCAATGGTGTCTTTGATATTGTCGTATTGAGGTAGCCCCTGAGCGGTCAATTCCCACAACGATGCTTCTAACGCACTTCGCTGCAGCGTAAAGCTTTGTTGAGTAGACTCCCATTCAGTTCGGATCGTGAGAAGCGTTTGGTACTGACCATCGGTCAATTCGAGTGTCTCTTTGTGGTTTAAGAAAAAAGCTTGCTCTCCAACGTGGTATAAATGCAGCGCTCCACTGACACCGGGTAAGCTTTCATTTAATGGAGAACCAGATATCTGTGTTTTATTTTGTTCAGGTGGTGTACCCATCATTGAGCTGTTTTTCATCATCATTTTGCACATCATTCCCATGCACGATTTCCCGCGCATTGGCATCATGCCTTTATTCTTACTCTTTCCCATTTTCATTGTGTTTGTTGCTGAAAGTGGCATTGATGATGTATTGAGTGAAACACTGGTATCACTCGGATTTACACTCTCATTGCTTTTTGGCTGGGTCGCTAATGAATTGTCTAACGAGCGCAAAGCGGTTTGGATTTTAGCGAAGTCATCAACGTTTAACTCAGGCTGAGTTTCTTTAGTTTCTGATGAATTGTTTTTTTTGTCTGGCTCAGTACTTTGTGGTACTGCTGAGCACGCGGTTGTGAATAAGACACTCACTAATACCAGCGTCACAATAATCGCTATACGGTAGGGTTGGTGATAAACTCTATTATTCACAACGGCATACTCCTAATTAAAATATTAATCAAAAACCACGGTCAAACTCGACCATGTCATAACGCGTAATTTCGCCATCCAGCACAATAGCTTCCGCGAAGTGCTTATCCTTAGTTTTTCCAAGACGAATTTTCCCAACGAACTCTCGTGAATAGCTGTTTTCACCTTCTGAGATTGCTGTAGGGTCGTAGACAGTTCTATAGACATTAAAAACTTGATGTTCCTTCAAACCATCCGTATCAGATACACATACCACTGCTTGCTTATCATCGACTGTAACAACTTGCCCACTCATGATGTAGTCGTGATAAACCTGGCTTGCGCATCCTCCGAGGAGTCCAACTGACAAGACTACAATTGAAAAAAACTTAATTAATTTATTCATGTAAAATTCCTGTGATTATTGAAATAAGCGAGACAGCAGGTCACCTCCTGCCTCGTAACGTGGTGATTAGCTCTATTTGTGTTTATGTATTGGTTTAGACTTTTCAGCGGTGTGCCCCATCATTTGGCTCATCATGTCTTCCATCATCGACATACGCTGTTCCATCATTTTCATTTTGTCTTCGGTGGACATATCAGTGTGTTTGTGTTTCATTCCTTTTCCCGCTTTCATCCCCATCGAGTCGCTTCCTTCCATCATGCCCATCATGTCTTGCATCTTTTGGGCATGCTCATGCAACATGGCTTCGCGCTTCTCCGGATCCGATTCACTCTTAACGGCATCCAATACTGCGCGCATTTCTTCCATATGCGTCTGCATCTTTTGCATCATCTGACCATCCATCATCGGCATATCAGATTTGTCAGTCTGTTGATATGCAAAAGAAGTCGCTATTGGCGCAACGACTAAAGCACTGGCCAGTAATAGTGAAGTAAGCTTTTTCATAAGATTGTTTCCTTTGATTATGCTCAGTTGAGCGTTTTAGGTTTAAAGTTTACGTCTTGTCACCTTAATCTAATGTCTTAGACTCAGGTCAATAGGCTATATGGACGATAAAAACTCAGCTAAAGCTTCAAGCTCATCATCTGTAATCGGCATTTGCGGCATTGCGGACGACGAGTTATTAAATTGAGGCTCCTTAACTTTGCGCAAAAAGAATGCCCTGCCTTTTTCGCTAATAACATTATCCAGCGATGGACCGAGTGTTCCGCCTGCGCCTTGCACTTGATGACACCCCTGACAACCATATCGAGTGAGTACGTCACGTGGATTGACTGTTAATGATTTAGCCAGAGTCACCTCTACCGGTTGAGCAGGACTAGAAGCTATTTCCATGAATTCAAGAATGGCTTATACTTCGCTGCCGGTTAAATGCGCTTTTTCGCGCATGTGTGGCATGATCACTCTCCACTCACTGATAGAAAACTCACGCACAGGCCTACTGTTATGACAACGCGCACAGTTGTTATTAATTAACTCTGCGCCAGAAAGTGTGGTTTCATCGTCTGCCAAGTTCGGTAACGAAATAAATGTGATTAGTGCACATATAATTAATTTCTTGTTCATGATATCCCCTAGAATCCATAGCTGAATTGCACAGCAAACCGTGTATCATCAGGGCCTTCAACTACGTCTGTATCTTCATAGCCCACCTTAATAACTGAACGAGGGTCCAACCAATAGTTGACACCTACCATCCAGCGCTCCGCTTCTTCAATTTTATTGGTTTCAGCATATTCAAGGACCAATTCAGTACTACCTAGGGATTGAAAAGCATGCCCAACGAAGAAAGTACCTTGTAAAAACCATCCATTGCGTGAAAATGAGTCAATAGTTTGCTCATGATCTCGCTCAACAAATGAGTCCGTTTCAGTTTTAATATACTCGCCTCTGATGATGGCGTGAGTACTAATAAAGTTGATATCAAACCCATTGGCTGTGATATCTAGTTGTCCTTGTTCGTCGTAGGCACCTTAATAAAATGTTTATGTATTTAATCGTAGTGATTTCATTTCAACTGTAGTTGATTCAGATCAAAGCATCACAACGAATCGATTACGGTTTGATTACATTTCTGTAATCAAATCATTAACTTTATTTATCCATTCAAGGACTTTACTTATGCTGAAGCTATCAAACATATAAGTGAGCTTTCACTCTTCTACGAAATAGGCTTTTAAGATGTTGTATCAACAGACAGCACTAATATCAGGCGCTAGCTCTGGTATAGGACTTGCGCTTACAAAAGAGCTTCTACTCTCCTACCCTTTTATCCAGATCGTAGCACTTTGTAGAAATCCAGAAACTTTACAACAGCTTAAAAGGTCTTATGGGGATAGGGTCAGAATCGAGTGTATCGATTTCACTAATAGGGATTGTATTAAAAGCCTTCAAAACGTTGTCAATCAGCATACTCACTTTAGCTACCTGATCCATTGCGCAGGTGTTGTCATGCCATTTGGAGATATTAGCAACGTCGCCCCTGATGAGTGGGAGGCAACCCAATGGATAAATGTCGAAGTACCTCGCCTTTTAACGCAGATATGCTTAAAAAAATTTAGTCATAGCCGCGTGATGTTTTTAACCAGTGATTTGCCAGTACAACCCGTTGCTGGCGCCTCAGCTTATTGTGTGAGCAAAGCATCATTAAATATGCTGTGCCAGTGTTTTCAACTTGAAGTCGATAACGATATTGCTGTTTTTACAACTGTGGCTCCTGGAAACGTCGACACCAAAATGCAGGAAACGATAAGGCAAGCTTCAAATCACGCGTTGCCTGCATCGGAGTTAATGCGCAGTATGTATTCAGCAAACAAGCTTTTACCTCCCCGATTAGTTGCACAATATCTGCGACAATTGCTGAGCGATATCACGCCAAACACTTTTGGTAGTCGAAGTTGGAATCTACTTGAGAGTATTGTTGAAGTTTCACCTGCAAAACAGACAAAAACAGATTCAATCACGCGGGCTACTGAAACAAGTTTGGTAGAACTGGCAAGTCTTGTTGACGGCGCATTCTGGTCACCGGGTAGTGCAGAATATGAAGAAAACAGGAAAGTATTCAATCAAGGTGTTTCGCGTTTTCCGTTAGTAATTATTCAACCTAAAACAAAGACCGATATTATACACATTGTCAGATGTGCAAAGCAGTTGCGCTTATCTATTACAATTAAGGGTCAAGGGCATGGTGTAAGTGGCATGTCGGTCCTTAACAATGCAATTGTAATTGATATGTCGATGTTTAAAACAACTGTACTGAATGTTGATAAGAGCTCAGTAAACGTCGGCGCAGGCGTCAAAAATAGTGAATTGGACCATTTTCTAGCGCAACACAACAAAGTAGTTCCTTTGGGTACCTGTCCCGATGTTGGTGTTGTCGGCGCAACATTGGGAGGGGGGATCGGTTTTTTGTCCAGAAAGCTTGGTTTGAGTTGCGACAATGTGCTCGCGTTTGGATTGATAACTGCTGACGGTAAAGTAAGACAAGTGACCGAATCCCAACATCCGGATTTGTTTTGGGCATTAAAAGGGTGTGGCCATGGTCAATTTGGCGTTGTGACCGATGTCACGTTTAAATTAAATGATGCCCCCCAAAATATTGATGGCCGAATACTCGAGTGGCCATTATGTCACGCACGATCTATTCTTAGGCAATATAGCAAAACAGTGCTCAGTGATAACAGATCGGTTTTTCTATATGCATATCTCTCGCGATCGATGCACGATAAAGCACGAATTTCGATAATGGGGTTTAGTGAGGACTGGGTGCACGGTTTGGATTCTGTAGCCAAATGGCAAGACGGTGCCACATTGTTAAGTAGGCGGTCGCAATACGTTGAATGCCAATCCAATGACTACGATAGTGATCTGAGTTTGTATTGGCGAAATGGCATAATTGAAGGCGAGCTATCAGACGAATTCATTGAAACACTTTTATCGTGTTACCGAGCTTGTCCGGTAAATTCAGGTGGATTTATGCTAGACCCGCTTTGTGGCGCTATTCAGGATGTAAACGCTGACGATTCGGCATTTATTCACCGCAACGCTTCTTTCGTCTGTAGTATCACAGGGATCACTCAAGCTGAATGTGACGATACTGAAGTTATCGATTGGGTGAATAAATCTTTCGATTTGCTATTACCGTTTTTTAATGGTCATTCTTACCAAAATTATGACATGGGGAATGGGTCGCCACTTGCTCTTTACTACGGCCAACACACAGCTCGTTTGAAATTATTAAAACAACAATACGATCCTACTGGTCTGTTTATGAGCTCTCTTCTGCGCCCTGACTAAAAGTTTTTTAGTCATTGCTGTGACGATTTCGATATTGTGAACGTATGTTCTACCCATATTGAATTGGCATTGTGGTTACTTGTAACAAGGAAATAATTTATGAAAAGATGGATATGTTTGTTTCTTGTGATGTCATCATCGCTCGCACATCCAAATGATCGTGAGCATGGCGATTTTTACAGAGGATTAACTGGTCTTAAAGTACAAATTGATGACGCGTATTAGAAAATTTCAGAGGCTTCTGACGCAGAGTTACGTGAGTTGAGTGCTCAAGAGTTAGAGCAGGTAAAGCAGTCGTTGCAGGTTCTCAACATGCAAGACATTCGAATGCAATTGCAACCTCATTTAAATCAACTGCACAAATCAACTAAATCTGAAACACTACTCGCGTCTAGAGATTTCACAAATGAAACCAGTCGAAACCTTGCAACAATGGCGCTGGCACTTATTTCGCTGTTGGTCGCCATGATTTCAGCGGCAATTGCTTGGATGAACCATGTTCAAAGTTCGCGAACGAAGGCAGTTAAAGATGAAGCTGAGAGCGACTTAGTTGCCTTGAGAGAAGCAACGGATCGTGAACTGATCGAACTACAAATGAACACGCAGCGGCAAATTAATTCACTGACTGAGAGGCACGAAAACGATATTGTTCGCCTCACTCAAGATCATAAGGAAGAAGTAAGGCGTCTTGAGCAATTAAATTTAGACAAGGTTCAACATGCAGAAACAGCATTTGAAAATCTAATGGGAGAAACAGAAACACAAAATGGGCTGATATTTAAAAATCTAGCGGTCTCCATATATCTTCGCCGGTTCTTAGTGGAAGATGGTTACGATCGGTTTTTTAACGACTTAACGCTTATTTCAATTGATGAAACAGCAACGGTTCGGTGTGATCCAAGCATATTAAGAGAAGTGATTTCAATTCAAGAGCACGCAATTTCACGGTTTGAAAAAGTCAAAAACAAGCTAGAAGATGCTAAAATGCTGTATTACGAAGCATTACTAGATCTTGCGTTTTATGAGGCTGAAATGTCGCGGTTTGGTATATTGAATGTCGATGCAACACAACGGATCAATGAAAACCTTGTTGCTTTTGAGCAGAATGTACTCTTTTGGTTAAACGAAGAACGAAGCGAATACAAAACACCAGAGCGGTTACCGCGTTTCATTTTTCGCGTAATCTGCATGGTAGACAGCTTGGTTTTTATCAGGGGATGTTTGAAACTTCACGAAATATCTGAAGAAAAACCCGCTAAAGACGAAATGTTATCACAAGTGTCTGCATTGCTAGTAGAAAACGATATGGCTACTGTAAGACAAATAACTGACGTAATAGATTCAAATGAATGTAGCTCTTTGTGGTCAAAATACACCAACTTCAAAGAAGAACGGCCAAAACTGTTCGAGTATTAACGGTAGTCTGGGTTTGTTGGCACTAAAAGCACAATCTTCTCCGAATTAGTCTTGCGTTGCTGTAAACACATTAGCGTTGATAACAAGATTATATCGACACATGCATTTGCGCGCAAGCGCATATGCGTGTATTAAGCATTGCTCTGCTGCCTTGACTCTCCCCCCCCCCCCCAAAAAAAAATGTGCACATCTCATCGTAATCTTATGTCTGCAGCAGCATAGCGGATATTAGTTACTGAAGGTGATTAATGGCAAAGTAAAAGAAGGTGTATAGTTACACCGATGAGCTCAACCAATAGATAGTACCAAACAGCGCAAAAAAGATAGGTTGATGCAATATGTAAACCACTAAACTATGCCGTCCGAGAAGAGTCAACTTATTCGGAATATTCCATTTTGCAACAGGATCAAATCCGCTTTTCAAAACGTGCCCTATCGCAATACCAAACAATACCACACCTATCCATGGAAAAATCGCAACGTAATCGTTTGGAGAATGAGGTAGTGACAAACTGATCAGATTAAATGGCCATTTACTGGATACGAGGCCACTGTTAAACAACGTGACCGCAACAAAACCCAACAACAGCGACAATATGGGTTTTCGAATCAACGGAACACACAAAACACTTGCTACTACAATAAAATGCAATACGCCAAAGAATATCCAGTTTGCATTAAAAAAATAATACGTAAAAAGCGATATTACCGCGGCCCAGAACGCTATGGAAAACAGCCGCAGTAAAAACATTTTTAGATTAAATTTTCGAAAATTCCCGAGCACGAGCGACGCGCCTACACTCACAAAGAAGAGCGTCAATATTACATACCGAAACTCCCTCCACCCTTTTCCATTGGGGACATTCCAATCAACCCAACCAAAAAAACGAAGATCGTAAGCAAAATGGAATACAACCATCAATACAATGGCTAACGTTCGTATTGCATCCAATGTGATATTGCGATTTTGCACGGAATTCAACGTTGTTAATGGTGCTTATGTGGCTTGTTATCACGGGTGGATGAATGCGAATGAATGACCTTCCATCCTTCATCAGTTCGGCGAAACAAATAGGTTTGAAATCCTTTTTTATCAAAAACTGCGCCGGTTTTGCGCACTTCTCCTGAAACATTTACTGTCGTAATTGCCCAAGCGAAGTCTCCTTCAACGTTTGTTTCGATATCTAGAATATCAATGGTCAATCGTTTCAATACCTCTTTTTCCGGCTCTACATGATTTTTGACCAAATCCTCTAACCCTTTATTCTGACCGCCTGACTCAATGTAACGCGCACCTACCTGGCCAAGATAATGTTGATAGAACGGCATACCGTTACCAGACTCCCACCCCTTTTCAATATCTTGGATCATTTCTAGTATCTCGGTTTCGTCGTTCGTTTGCTCAGACGCATAAATGTATGGTGATGTGGCTAAAAAAATAACAACGCAGCTTGCATAGAAAAGTTTCATCGTTTTGACCTTTTTATTTTAGTTTGGTGGGGAGTTAGTGAGACCAATGAATATGACTGATTTTCCACTGTCCATTGATCAGCGTTAAAAAGAGCGTTTCATTGCCTGTCCTATCAATATCTCGACCTTTATAGTTTCCAGAAGTGTGACTTCTTGAAATGGAGACAGCTGTATTACCATGCACACGAACATGATGCTCAATCGTCTTCGTGGTTACGGCAGATGAAAATTGCATGTCTGCTTGCAAATGATGTGCACGATATTCGTCGGCACTGCGCTCAATTCTGCCACCTTCCAAAATAAGGACATTATCGGCAAGTAAGCTCATGACTGTCTCTGCATTAGCGTCGGAGAGTGCTTTGTGGAATTGTTTTGCTATTATTCCTGCGTCGGAGTCTAGCCCTGAGAACATAGGACTATTGCTGGTGTCGTTATGCGATTTATCATGAGCATTAACACTGTTAGTTAATAGCAAAGGAACGAGTATGATTGACAACAAGTAGATTTTTTTCATTTTGTGTTTCTTCAATAATTGGGGCCTACGGCGGTACTTAACACCACCGTCACCATTAAAATAGATATCCCTATACAAAGTTCGATTTGGATTGATTTTTGAAGCGTTCGAGGACTGGTTATGCCGGTTAAAAGCTGAGGAGCCAATCGCAGTTTGTGTAACAACGCGATCAGAAAGATGGCACCAACAAACAACAGCTTAACAAGCAATACAAAGCCGTAGTTTGTGTCAAGCAAACTGCTAACAGAACGCACAAGTTGCCAAGCCAGTAGTAAACCAGCAATAATTAACCCCCCAATGGGGTATACAGCCGATTTCCCAAATTTTGTCATGACGAGGTGCAAATTGGGGTTAGAAAGCGCTACGCACGTCCTTGAAAGAGGCCAGAGTGAACCCACCCACGCGAGCGCAATAACGGCATGAGCAGCCAGGATAAACTTGAAACTAGGTTGTAACTGTTGAGTATGCCCAGTTAATGTAAATGTATACCCAAATCCTGCCAACGCAATAACAATGAAAATTCCAAGAGAGCGATTTGAAATAAAAGCATTTTTTCTAATTGAATGACCTAAGTAGGTTAAATATAGTAGCGCACTTGCGAACAGCACTAGTCGACTTTTTGCAACATCTCCGAGCGTTGAATGCGCGACCATCTCTCGCATAACGGGGTCAAACATACCAGCGTATCCAGATTGAGCGAGCTGCCCAACCTGAAACAAAAAGTCAAAAGCACTAAAAATGATGCCAATGACCGCAAACAAACGCATGTGCCTTGTTACCGTTGTTTGTAAGCTTGCGGGTAGAGTAAATTTGGTGTCAGTATCAGTATTGGTAATGCACAAAATCCAACCACCACCAAGCAGCGCTGATACGCCGAGATAAACACCAAACTTTGAAATCAACAACCCCAACTGCCAAATGTCCATAGCGTCCTCTAATGGTTGCCGTGCGTGCTGTCGTGCTTTTTATCGTTATGTTTCATCATTGAAGCATGCACCATAAAACTAAAAGCCCCTTCCATTTTGTGACCGTCCTGACCTAGCAACATCCAATTGACAGTGTATGTATCTACTGGTAATCCGGGTAATTCGTAACTAAAGGCACTAGCGAGTTCCGTACTTGGCTTAAACTCAAACGGAATGGTTTCCCCACTTTTTGATTGCAACGTTACTCTAGCCAACCTTACAGGCTTGGTAAAAACCAATGATAGTTCAGGTGGAGATGACATCAACATCGCATTATCCTTAGGTGTAGATGTCTTAAGTGTTGTGTGAGCAAAAGTAGAAAAACTTAAGGCTACCATGAGCATTGAAAAGATTAGTTTCATTTGAAGTCTCCTTAGACTTGATGGGTTATAGATGACACAAATGCTTCAATATTGATGGCATTTGGGTCAATGGTATTGTCGATCAGCAAGCCTGTGACGTCTTTCATCATCGCGCTGGGCCCAGGTAAAAAAATGTTCACCCTGAATGTAGTAGATATCAAACCAGACCATGTAAAGGCCGCTTAACGACCAAAACAACACCTGCCCGCCGACTAGCAGCATAAGCCAACGATGTGAACGGCGAACAGGTCCTTTCATTACGCAACGACAGCCAAGTATTTAAGCTGTTGTTTGCGCCATATTAAATAAATGGCAGGCAGTATGAGTAGTGTCAGAATAATCGCACTAACCATTCCTCCCACCATCGGCGCGGCAATCCGACTCATGACTTCGGACCCCGTACCAGAGCCATATAAAACCGGCAGCAATCCAAAGATGATAGTGGCCGTTGTCATCATGACGGGACGAACACGCAATCCTGCACCGTGCAGTACTGCCTCGGTCAACATCTCGGCGCTCGGTAAGGTACCCCCTTCTTTGCATCTATCCATCAGTGCCTGATATTCATGATTGAGATATACAAGCATAATGACTCCTATTTCTACAGCGACACCGGCCAAGGCAATGAAACCTACGCCTACGGCCACGGAGAAATTAAAGCCTTCGATGTACATAAGCCATATGCTGCCAACCATCGACAATGGCAACGTCCCCATAATAATCGCCACTTCAATGAAGTTTCGGAAGTTGAGGTACAATATAATAACGATTATAGCGAGCGTCAAAGGCACAACGTAAGTGAGCTTCTCCTTTGCCCTTAACATATACTCGTATTGGCCAGACCAATTAATTGAATAGCCGGCGGGTAAAACGAGTTGTTCAGCAACAACTTGCTGCGCGGTAGCCACATACGTGCCTATGTCTACACCATCGATGTCAACATACACCCATCCATTGAGCCGCGCGTTTTCACTCTTGATACCCGGTGGTCCGTCTTCGATGTAGACGTCAGCAACATCAGCTAAGGCTATACGTTTTCCTTGTGGTGTCACTACAGGTAACAAAGAAAGCGACTCTGGAGAGCTTCGGTATGACTGCGGATAACGAATATTTACTGGATAGCGCTCCAGCCCTTCTACACTCTGTGTTACGTTAACACCGCCAATTGCACTAGAGACAATTTGCTGAACATCAGCGATATTGAGCCCATATCGGGCGGCTTTTTCGCGATCAATGTCGACTTTCAAGTAGCGACCGCCAGCGACGCGTTCAGAATACACTGAAGCCGTGCCATCGACGTCAGTTAATATTGACTCAATTTGTTGGCCGATTTTTTGAATTTCCATTAGATCGGGACCACCAATTTTAATCCCAACAGGGGTTTTAATTCCTGTGGCAAGCATGTCAATTCGGGTTTTTATTGGCATCACCCATGCGTTGGTTAAGCCCGGTAAATTGACCACTGCATCAAACTCTTTAATAAGGTCCTGCGTGGTCATCCCTTCTCGCCATTGTTCTTTGGGTTTCAATTGAATGAATGTCTCAATCATGGTCAGTGGCGCGGGGTCCGTCGCCGTATCCGCCCGCCCTACTTTGCCAAATACCGTTTCTACTTCTGGTACGGTTTTTATTAATTTGTTGGTCTGTTGAAGAAGCTCTCGTGCCTTCCCGATTGATATGCCGGCATAGGTGGTTGGCATATACATCAAATCGCCTTCGTCAAGCGGGGGAATAAATTCACTACCAATTTTATCAATTGGCCAAACCCCGATAGCCAAGACAATCAATGCTGCGACCATCGTTGACTTTGGAAAGCGCAAAACTGTCTTGAGCGTCGGTATGTATAAAAACGTTAAAAACTTGTTGACTGGGTTTTTGTGTTCAGGCAACACCTTTCCACGTACAAAATACCCCATTAAGACTGGGACCAGTGTAATCGCAAGTGCCGCTGATGCAGCCATTGCATATGTTTTCGTATAAGCAAGAGGGGAAAACATCCTCCCTTCCTGGGCCTCAAGCGTAAAAACAGGTACAAAACTAACCGTAATGATCAACAAACTGAAAAATAACGCAGGTCCAACTTCGACCGCAGAATCGATAACAACCTGCCAGCGATTTTCCTTGGTAAGAGGCGTCTTTTCCATGTGTTTGTGCATATTTTCAATCATAACGATCGCACCATCACTCATGGCGCCAATGGCAATAGCAATGCCGCCCAACGACATGATATTGGCATTGATACCTTGCATATACATAACGATTAGCGCGGTAATGATCCCAACAGGAATACTGATGATAGCGACGAGTGACGACCGAACATGAAAAAGAAAGGCGACACATACCAAAGCGACTACGATAAACTCTTCTAATAGTTTTGAAGCTAGGTTATCAACGGCCCTTTCAATTAATGCGGAACGGTCATAAACAGTGACCACCTCAACGCCATCAGGTAGTCCTTTTTTTAAGTCCTCTAGTTTTGCTTTGACGCCATCTATCGTTTTTTGAGCATTCTCGCCAAAACGCATCACGACAATACCGCCGACTGTTTCCCCTTCGCCGTTTAGCTCTGCTATACCGCGGCGCATTTGTGGACCGATATCTACAGTGGCAATATCCCTTATTAAAAGCGGTGTGCCATTGTCATTGACGCCAAGAGGAATGGTTTCGATATCCTTCTTATCAGAAATATACCCCGTGGCACGAACCATGTACTCAGCTTCTGCAAGCTCCACTACAGAGGCCCCAACTTCTTGATTTCCTCGCTTTATTGCCATCTGAATATGAGAAAGCGGTATACCGTAAGCGCGGAGTTTTTCAGGATCTACTTTCACTTGATACTGTTTCACCATACCCCCTAGCGCCGAGACTTCGGACACGCCAGGCACAGTTTGGAGCTCAAATTTCAAGAACCAGTCTTGCAAACTGCGTAATTGAGAAATATCGTGTTGGCCGGTTCTGTCGACCAATGCATACAGATAAACCCAACCAACGCCTGTGGCATCTGGACCTAATTGCGGCCTGGCGTTTTCAGGTAGATTGGGGGCAACTTGCGATAAATATTCAAGCACCCTGCTTCTTGCCCAATATAAGTCGGTATCATCATCAAAAATGATATAAACGTAGGAGTCACCGAAAAACGAATAACCTCGAACCGTTTGTGCACCCGGTACGGAAAGCATGGCGGTCGTTAGCGGGTACGTTACCTGATCTTCTACAACTTGTGGCGCTTGACCAGGATAACTCGTTTTGATTATCACTTGGACATCGGATAAATCTGGGATCGCGTCTACTGGCGTATTTTTCATTGTAACTAAACCGCCACCGACTATGATGATGGTTGCGAGTAAAACAAAGAAGCGGTTTGAGACCGACCAACGTATGATTGCTTCTATCATTCGTGCGCTCCTTCATGTTGGCTGTGATCCATCGTTCCTTTATCAGATGCTTGTATATGTAATGTGGTAATAACGTACGCACCGTCTTGGGTTTTGGTAATTTCGATGTGCAGTCGCATACCAGCGGTAATGTCAGATAAATCAATCTCATTAGCGACGTTGAAATCCATTGTCATTGCAGGCCAATCCCACGCCTCAATAGGGTCATGTTCAAGGCTTAACTGGTTGTTAGCACTCATCACTGCATTGACCGTTGCTTGAGTCCACACAGCGTCGACAGCGGTACTTGTTTCACTACTTGCCTCTTCAACAACATGAATGGTAGAAACAAGATATTCGCCACTTGAGGATTTTGAAATTTCAATATGCGCAAGCGTTCCAGAGGCCAAATCAGACAAGGTTATGTTATCTGCCACATTAAAATCCATCGTCATCGCGGGCCAATCCCACTCTTTTATCGCGGGATGATCGACATTTATCATTCGATGCCCATCCATTACAGAATTAATCTTGACTTCAGCCCAAACGCTTTCAGACATCGTCGCCTGTGTACTTTGTGCTGAATCGATAATGTGCACGGTTGTCACCACATATTGACCATCAGTTTGCTTACTGATCTCGATATGTGCCGATGAACCACCTTTGACCGTTGCTAAATTGATATGCTCCGCTACCACAAAATCCATGGTCATCGACGGCCAATCCCATTCTGGAATTGGACCATGTTTTGCAGTTATCATGTTGTGAGAAGGCATCACGTCTGTGATCATCACCTCTGTGAAGACCGATGTTGGACTTTCTTCAGGGGGTTCCATTCGCTTAAAGTCAGAGCTAATACTGCTCTCTGAATCAAGCATAAATTGAGCGGAGGTGACAATGCTGTCACCATCGATCAGTCCTTCAAGTACTTCTGTAAACTCGTCAACCACTCGCCCAATTTTGATTGCAACTGATTTAAATTTTCCATCTCCCAATGCCAATACAACGCGATTTTGATTGCCTGTTCGAATAACCGCTTCGGTTGGCACGATCAAGTTGGTCGAATCCATATCAGAGTGGATAGTCACTTGAGCGAACATGTTCGGCTTTAACGTATAATCTTGATTAGCAAAGCGAAGACGCACACGCAGTGTGCGGGTACTCTGTTCAAGGGTTGGGTAGACGTAGTCTACAACGCCTTGCCACGTCTTTCCGGGGAGGAAATCTAATGTCATAGTAACAGGCAACCCTTCCACTATTTGGGCGGTTTGTCGCTCAAATACCTCTGCATCAACCCAAACCTCATCCAATGCACCAATCGACATGACTGTAACGCCAGGTTTTATAAAGAAACCTTCTCGAATGTTTAAATTATCTACGAATCCGGTTTGGGGCGCGGAAAAGGTAACGGTTTGCTGAACATTTTTTGTTTTTGTTAACGTCTCCACGACGTCTTCAGGCACTTGCAATGCATTTAAGCGAGAACGAGCAGCTACGATCAGATCTTTGTTGTTTCTGCGCATAGCAAGCAGCAATTCTTCTTGTGCATTCACTAACTCAGGCGAGTATAGAGAGTAAAGTGGTTCCCCTTTTTTAACATATTCTCCAGATGCTTTTACATGCAGTGTTTCTATCCAGCCTTCAACGCGAGGATGCACATGGATTAATGTTTCTTCGTTGTATTGAACGTACCCGACAGTTCTAATAGGGACATGCAGCGCGCGGCGCTGCACTTTCGCAGTTCGAACACCAAGATTGTTCTCCACATTTGGCGCTATAGTAATTGTTCCTGGGCCCGCATCACCACTTGAACTTTCTTCGTAGACAGGAATGAGATCCATGCCCATCGGAGACTTTCCTGGTTCGTCTCTGCGGTAATTTGGGTCCATCGGCGCAACCCAATACAACGGTTGCTTCTCTTCGTTTTGCTCATTATTCGCGGTGGATGATGAAGATGGTATCAGAAACGTGAATGCCAACGCAGTCATAATACCGCCTGCTACCCCGCCTATGACGAGTGCTTTAATTGTGCTCATTGTTGTTCTCCGATTTGAGACAAAGGAATACCTGCGTTGGTATCAAAGTAATAGTTGAGTTGAATTTTTGTTTTGACCAAATCCACACTGATATCCAGTGCGTCAATTCTGGCATTAAGATCCGCAATACGAGCACGCACTACCTCAGCAAAGTCTCCTTCGTCGTTGGTATAAGCATTGAGCGATGCCTCAGCTTGCTCTTGCATTTGCTCTAACAATTCGAGTTCGTACAGCGCTTGTCGCTCCATTAATCGCTCATTTTCCGCATATAAAGACTGGATGTATGACATCATTTCTCTGAGGACTAAGCGCTTGTCGGTTTTAATGGCTTCAGATAGGCTTACGGCAGCCGAAACCTCTTGGTCTTGGCGGTTTTCTGTAAAAAGAGGTACATCGAAACTTACACCCATCGATAAAAAATCTGCTCGACTTGTACCGTCGGGCGTGTCGTCTCTGTAGGCGTAACTAGCGTTAACCCCCCATTGTGGCTTGTATTTTTCTTTGGCAAGGTCAATACCGGTTTGGCTGGCGCGAATTCTTTGCTCTATCGAGAGGATCAAAGGGTGTTGATTGAGAACCATTGCAAGCGATTGTTGATCTCTGCGCTCAAGTATTGTTCTCATATTCTGCCCCATGTTTTTGATCTCAGGTAGGGCATGCGGCAACGTTAATCGAGAAAAGGCATCAAATCCCGATTGACTTGGATAATTTTGATCTCTAACTAGCCACTCTAGAAGCTTCCCTGTGGCTCTTTCTTCTAATGCTCGTAGTTTAGTAAGTCGGTCTTCCAACCTTGTTAATTCCAACTTTGCACGAACGATATCTTGCTGATTTACGCGTCCAAAGGCAGTTGAATAATTTGCCTTTGCGATATCGCTGAGCTGTTCAAATAACGCTTTATCTTCATCAATTAGCTTTACACTTTGCTGCGCCCGATATATTTCTAACCATAAGTTTGATACTTGAACGCGTGCTTTGGCCACTCGGTCGGCTCTCATCAGGGGATGCTCTGCTGCTTGCTCCCGCAATTGACGAGACCTTATGGCTAACGAATCACCACGAGGAAACATCTGTGACACACCTACTTTTAGCTGAGTCATGGGCTCTTGATCAAACGCAAAACCATCAGTGGGTACATTTGCTAAACCGATGTTGACAACGGGGTCTGGTAGGCTCGAGGCGACGACACTACTGGACAATGTGGCACGTTCACGATGTGCACTGCTAACGAGCCATGGATCATTTTCTACCGCTATTTCTACTGCACGTTTGAGCGTTAATTTTTCATTCGCGATAGCGGGAGAGACCATCGAGAACGAGAACGCTCCCCAAATAGAAACAAAAAGACAAAACCGGTTCATTAGAATTGCTCCTCATAGGTGTTGACTTCAGCAAAGGTCGTAACTGAACCATCTACATTGAGTTGCAATACAAGGTAAGGTTGGAATCGTTCGTCAACTTCCATGCCCGGCGATCCAATTGGCATGGCTGGAACGCTCAACCCTAAAACCCCTTCAGGAGGGTTTTCTAAAAATTGTTGGATGTATTTTGCGGGTATGTGCCCCTCAAATACAAACCCGTCCTGAGAAAGAGCAGTATGGCAGGAGCGATACTGGGGTTCGACGCCATATTTATCTTTGACTCCGGACATTAGCGTGACATTTGTCACATCTGTCTCAAAGCCATGTTCTTCAACATGTCGCACCCATTTTTGACAACATTTACATGTTCTACTCTTGTAGACATGTAATGTGAATTTCGGTGCCTGTGTTGCAGACTTTGCATCATTCTTTGCCTGCAGTACATCACTGCACGCCGTTAAAAAGAGGACTAAAGAAAACAAAGCCCCAAACGGTATATTTTTGTTCATAAACAACTCTCACATATATTGGATTTTGCACGCTTTACGATGGAAACGTCACGTGCAGTAACTGTTAGTCTTTACATCGACTAATCTAATTACACGAGAGAGTATTTTGGGGGGCGTAAATGTATAGCGATAAAGACTTTATGCAGCCTTGTTTGTTTGCTTAGGGCTGGGGTGTTCAACAGTTTTGGTGTTTCGAAACTCTCCCCAGCCAACATGCCGAGCTGAAAGACTGCCATGGGACAACAGCAATTTTGATTGCAACAACTCTCTGATGCGTCGTGTGATGAGTGGTCCATGTGATGACCGATTCTGTTATCTATTTCATGCACCATATCGCTTGCACATGGCGTAGCTACACTCGCGAAAGACCCGCTTACTTGCACGCTCAACAAAGCGATAACAAAGAGGTATTTGACGAATGAAAGTTTCACTTAAACCTGACTCCTTTAATGAAACGCGTTTTCACGGATTAGCTACGGCAATGAGAATATCAAATGGCCCTGACAGACAGATTACCTTGACATTACAATTTTGTAATCATGAGCGATATTGATAGCGAAAGTGTATTTTTAGTTGAATATTTGCGACTTCGAGCTACGATGTGGCGCGCTCATTAGTATATTGAATACTCTGTTGGTTGCTGGCATACGTTTTATTATTAGTATACTAACAGCATTTTACGATTGCGGTGTATTCAACAGGCTTACTCCATTGAATTAAAGCTATGCAGCAGGTTAATCACACACCATGAAAATACTTGTAGTCGAAGACGAAGTAAAAACGGGCGATTACATCAAACAAGGGCTAATTGAATCCGGCTTTGTTGTAGAATTAGTAAGGACTGGCCTGGATGGTCACCACAAATCGATGATTGGTGATTATGAATTAATCGTACTCGATGTAATGCTGCCCGACATAGAAGGTTGGAAAATCCTGTCTTCATTGAGAGAGTCTGGTAAATTTACACCCGTTCTTTTTTTAACCGCTCGCGATCACGTTAATGACAGAGTCAAAGGACTTGAGTTAGGCGCAGACGATTATTTGGTTAAACCGTTTGCTTTCGCGGAACTCCTCGCAAGAGTGCGCACCTTGATCAGGAGAGGGACTTCTGTCCCTAACAACACGTTACACATTGCAGATTTGGAGCTTGATATCCCTTCTCGCGTTGCGAAGCGCGGTGGCAAAGTAATCAATCTGACGACTAAAGAGTTTACATTGCTTGAACTAATGGTCAGACGTCAAGGTGAAGTATTGCCCCGTTCTTTGATCGCCTCTCAGGTATGGGACATGAATTTTGACAGTGACACGAATGTCATTGATGTCGCTATCCGAAGATTGCGTGCAAAAATTGATGATGACTTTCCTGTAAAGCTAATTCAAACTGTCAGGGGGATGGGCTATAAAATGAGTGTAGATGATAGTAACGAATAAACTAAAACGGCCAAACTCTCTTGCGTTTAGAGTCACTATACTTGTTGGCATTACCGTATTTTTGTGCCTTACAATAATCAGCTTAATCGTTCAACAATCAATTGCAACGCATTTTGCTGAACAGGATGCTGATGAATTAAATGAGGTATTCCATGCTGTAAAACGAAAGCTTAGCGAAGCATACACTGAAAAGGTGGCACCTTCGAGTATCCTCGTTGAAGCAGTGTCTGGTCATCATGGAGTCTATTACCTTGTGCAAAATGAAGATGGAGAATCCGTATTTTCGAGTAAAGGCGTTGACTTGCACAAATACCCCGGTCAATTGTTTGACAACGATCTCATAACGCCTGATATGTTGACACTTTTTTTTGATGGATCCCATATGTTGCGAGCAACTGAAGCTCTCGTGACCGTCAGCACTGGTCAGAATAAGTCTACATACCGTGTTGTGGTAGCCTCCAACATGGAATTTCATATGAATTACATGGAAGACTTTGAAAAGACGTTATGGGGCATTATTTTCGTGTCTGGTTTGATCACGATAATAGTGGCACGTTTTGCTGTGTATCGAGGCCACTCGCCGCTACGAAAACTGAGTAGAAAAATAGGTTCTAT
Organism: Alteromonas sp. McT4-15; assembly: GCF_020515205.1. Taxonomy (NCBI): domain Bacteria; kingdom Pseudomonadati; phylum Pseudomonadota; class Gammaproteobacteria; order Alteromonadales; family Alteromonadaceae; genus Alteromonas; species Alteromonas sp. McT4-15. Next base: position 1,793 of record NZ_JAJALG010000036.1, on the reverse strand, counting down.
TACTGCTGACAAGCTCGATATCCGACTAAATCCTTTAGAGGTACCGGTCGAGCTCGCAGGATTAGTGGGGTCGTTTAATGCTATGATTGAACGACTCGAAGCTGGCTTTGAGCAACTTTCATATTTTTCTGCGGACATTGCGCATGAATTGAGAACACCGGTCACAAACCTGACAACTCAAACGCAGGTTATTCTGAATCAACCGCGCACTGAAAGTGAATATGTTGAAATTTTATATTCTAATTTGGAAGAATACGAACGTATGACCAAGATGGTCAGTGACATGTTACTTCTAGCCAAAACGGAACATGGACTCGTCAAGCCACAGTTAGAGCGACTAAATTGCCGGGCAGAGCTTCAAGAATTAGTTGAGTATTTTGAACTACTGGCAGAAGAAAGACAAATTCAAATTCGCATCCGAGGGGCCGATGCCACAATTGATTGCGATAGGTCCATGTTTCGACAAGCTATGAGTAATCTATTATCAAACGCAATTCGATATTCCTTCGAAAACGCGATTGTTAAGGTAGCAGTATCTACCAACGATGAACATACAAAAATTACCGTTTCAAATCCAGGCCCGAAAATCTCTGATGACCATCTTCAGAGACTTTTTGATCGCTTTTTTAGAGCAGACCCTTCACGAAAAAATCATGGTCAAGGCGTTGGTTTAGGATTGACTATCGCTCGTTCATTGCTTCACATGAACGGAGCTAAACTAACGGTTAGCTCAGATGACAACTTAACCGTATTTGTTGTTTCATTCCACAAATAATCAATCAAACTTCGTCCTGGACTCTAAACAGGTGGTCACTTTCTGAAGCTGATGTATCGGCCACTTCCCCTCATTTGTCATGTTTGCACTTTCCAACACCTGCTTCATAAAACTGGACATTTCATCATTAATCTTAATACAGTTGCTGGTATAGGCTTTACTTGTGTGTATCAACAATTGATCTAACAGTTCGGAATAAGTTGATTAATACCTTCGGAAAAAACCAAGCCTAGAGCCTCACTACCAAATTGGGAAACTCATTTTTCAGTTCCTCAATTATTGGATAAAGAATGATAACCTGCTCACTGTGAAAAACACCTGGAGCCAGATGGAAAACGCACATCTGTCGTGTTGTTTCAGCTGCTATAATAGTCGTCATCATTGACTCATTGTGGCCAATCACACTTAGGACTATTTCATTCGCATCGTTTGAAATTTTCCCACACGCTCGGACGGTGACGCCACAAATATCAGTGCCATTGTGTATGTTTATAAAAAGCCAAAATGCTATTTTTCGAAAAAACGGATTGCACAGGAGCAAAAAATTGGGTTAAAGAAGTTGCACAGTAAGCACCTATGCAGCACGCGCATATCGATTGATCATTTCCTTCGCAGTGCTGTGCATCTTGGTTCTTTTTCTGAATGAAGTGTGTGATTATTTAAATTAGTATGTTCTACGTTTGATAAGGAATCATTTGAGGATATATGAGATTCTGATGTGTCGTGACCATCACATATAATTGGGTTCGTCATAGCAAAGCCATGCTGTGAAAGCAGCGCAGCTATTAGTACTAATTTAAACCATTTATAAATGCCTGACACAAATAAACTCCATCAGTGAGTAAGGAAATAGTAGCGGTATTCCGTTATTCTTACTTTGACGCAGATCAACACAAAAAAGTGCGTAGGGCCTTTAAATATTAAAGCCGTAATCAACTAGTTTAGTACTCTTGATTCATATAGCCTTAAACTACGCTTAGAAAGTACAACATAGCCATCATTTATAGCAATGCTTTTA
>NZ_JAJALG010000035.1:0-42191 GCF_020515205.1 Alteromonas sp. McT4-15 | reverse complement strand
GTATGAGCTTTATCTGTAATATTTCATTACTGATATCGAATATTTTTTCTTTATAAGTTTCTTCAAAATGGAGTTTTTTCAACTTTTCACAGTTGTTTATCTTAAGCGTTAAAATCGCATAAAAACGCTCAAGTTGCTGCTGCGTTGGGGGTAATACATTTGGATATTCATTAAACTTATTAACCAATTCCGATTTGTCAGGTAACTCGCTAAACAATACATATTCATTCAGGACATCAAATAACGGCTGAGATTGATAGAACGGAACCTTGTCTGAATCTTTTGGGTATTCAGTTTCAAACTCTGAAGTTGTTTCCTCAATAAGCTGATAGAGCCTGTCTACATACTTTTGCTTTGGAAAAAGCAGGTTGCGAATATAGCCATATCCCTCTTGTGTTATGAATTGGTCTACGAATTTTGTAGCAACGTAATAAGCTACTCCGCCAACAGCTATTGAGACAGGTTCCATTTTATCTATCCTACATTCTTATAATTTTGTTAAAGCCTCGTGGTTATAGTGAAGTGCTACATCCCACCATAAAACGTATTAACAAAGCCCTTAAACTTCTCAGCAAGCCTTGGTATTACTTTCTTGCGTTGTAATACACTCGGGGGCTTTTCCATTGTAGCAACTATGTCTTCACGCAGTGGTTCTTGGTTGTTGAAGATCATGCGTTCGACTAGTTCTTTTACGTTTTCTGGAATAAGATTTTCTTCCTCAGCCATTTGCTGAGTGGCTTTTTCTTTTTCTACTTCCCAGTAAACTGCAAACGCGTCATCCACTTCTTCAGCTGACTTCACTTCTGGTAAGTTTTCTTGGATGAATTTATCAATTAATTCTTGTTTGCTGCGAAGGGAAGGATCACCACCAATAACCTGCATAAGTGCTTTATATTGATACTGGTATTCTTCTTCAGTGTCTGTCTCTTTGAGCTTGCTAAGCAGTTTTAAGATGTAGGCAACGTTTACTTCATCCATTGCCAGTAACTCTAGTTCAAAGTCGACTTCTTCGAGAATAGATTCTTTTTCAGGTGCCGTATTAGTCTTAACTTTGTCATAAAGATCAAGGTACTTGCTCTTATAGTCTTCAAACTCTTGTTCACTGATGTCTACGTCATTAAACTCAAAGTCGGCAAAGGTTGAAAGCACGTTACGCAATCGCATTAATTCCCTAAAGGCTTTAACGTATTCCAGCTCCATATGCTCATCTTGCAATGAATCAACACTATCTACTTCTGGCGCAATCTTTTTAAGCTGCTCTAAAGTCTGGTTAAACAGCTTAAGGAATTCTTCATACGGCGGCATTATCACCGTATCTCTGGCGTCTTTATTTGAGAACAGTGCTAAGGCTTCGTCTGTACGCTTTTTAAGGTTACGGAAACAAACAATATTACCCTGAGACTTTTGCTCATTCAGAATGCGGTTAGTGCGTGAGTACGCCTGAATCAGCCCGTGATATTTAAGGTTTTTATCAACGTACAAAGTATTAAGTGTTTTGCTATCAAAGCCGGTAAGGAACATGTTCACGACCAGCAGAATGTCGATCTTGCGTTCCCGTACTTTCTTAGAAATATCGTTGTAGTAGTTATAAAACGATTCGCTGTCTTTCGTGGTATAGCTACAGCTGAACATCTCGTTGTAATCGCCAATGAACTGTTCTAGCTTATCTCGGCTATGGCTATACGCGGCCTGAGGCTCGGCAACCTTATCCAATACGGCCTCATCTAAGCCATCAGCGTCTGGATCTTCTTCATTGGCAGCATAAGAGAATATCGTCGCAATTCTGAGGTTGTGTTTACCTTCCGCCTTTTTCTTGGCAAATAGCTCATAATACTTAATTAAGGCAGGTACGCTCGACACACAAAACATGCCGGTAAATTCTTTGTTGTGTGTTTTGCGTTTATGCTGAGCAATAATGTAATCAGTGATCTTTTCCAACCTAACATCAGATTCCATCAGCTCTTTGGTATCAATGCCTTCAACCTCAATATCCACCTCATTAGCGCTGTCTTTCTTCTTATAGCGGCCAACGTACTCAATATTGAATTTGAGCACGTTCTCGTCCTTAATCGCATCAACAATGGTGTATTTATGAAGTGGCTTGTGGAATAAGTCTGTCGTAGTGTATTTACGAGATGATTTTGACACTGCATTCTTTTCAAGAATAGGTGTACCGGTAAAACCAAACATTTGATGATTAGAAAAGAACTGAGTGATTTTCTTATGGGTATCGCCAAATTGACTGCGATGGCATTCATCAAAGATAAACACCATGTTTTTATCTTGCACCGGTTCCATGCGTTTGGAATAGCGTTTATGGCTAATGGCGTTATTGAGCTTTTGTATGGTAGTAACAATCAGTTTGGTATTACGTTTTTCGTTAACTTTGTCCGCTGGAATTGGCGCGTCAGTAAACTGGTCTACTAACAACTTAGTGTTATCCGTGCTATCAACACAACCTTTGGCAAAGCCATTAAATTCTTTACTAGTTTGATAGTCGAGATCTTTACGATCAACCACAAAGACCACTTTATGGATGTTGCTATCGCCGGTAAGAAGTTGAGCTGTTTTAAACGAGGTTAGTGTCTTACCAGAGCCTGTGGTATGCCAAATGTAACCGTTGAGCTCATCAGTTGCTTGATTCTGAGCTTTTAACTGTTCACGCTCTGCAACTCGTTCAATAATCGCTTCTGTGGCATAGATTTGATATGGGCGCATCACCATAAGAATGCGGTCAGTTTCATTCAACACCACATACTTAATGATCATATCTGTTAGGTGTTGAGGCGTTAAAAACTCGTCGGTAAACTTAGTTAATTCGGTATAACGCTCATTTTTAACATCGGCCCAATAGAAGGTTTGTTTAAAGCTTTGTTTGCGATTATTGGCGTAATATTTAGTGTTTACGCCATTAGAAATAACAAATACTTGAACATACTGAAATAAGCCATCTTCCGCCCAGTAGGAGTGGCGTTGATAACGGTTAATTTGGTTAAACGCTTCTTTAAGCTCTAACCCTCTGCGCTTAAGTTCAATTTGAACCAGCGGCAAGCCATTTACCAGTATGGTAACGTCATAACGGTTTTTATAATGGCCTTCTACCGTTACTTGCTGAGTTACTTGGAAGTGATTCTTACTAAAGTCATCATCAAGAAATCGAACATAACCAACCGTGCCATCGTCCTTGTTGATTTGTAGCCTATCACGTAGCGTTTTCGCTTTATCAAACACGTTGCCTTTTGATAAAGCATTACGAATTTGCTTAAGCTCATTATCACTAATATCAAAGCCATTCAGCTTTGAAAGCTGCTTTTTAAGGTTAGTTCTAAGGGATTTAACATCGGTAATGACGGCTTTATCAAAGCCACCTTTAACAAGCTGTGCTACTAAGTTATTTTCTAATTCTTGTTCTGATTGATAGGCCACATTAATTCCTTGTACTTCTAATCCTTATACAAACATCTGCTGCAACAAGCCTTTTTTAAAGGTTTGAGTTAGTTCAATTTGCTGATTTACAGCATCGAGTTTTATATCAAGAACGCGCAGAAAATCTGCTATTTTCTGCTGTTCTTCAGCACATGGAGCGACAACTTTTACATCATGAAAAAACTCTGTAACACTGACGTTCAACAAACCGTGGTTTCTAGCACCTTCTTGAGCAATTTTGTTTATTTCTCTATTTAAGTTACCAGCTTCAAAGTATTGCTCCCAGAACTCATCATGCTGTTCTCCGTGAGACTTAAAACAGATATAAAGTGTCGATACGACGCCTTTATCATAATTATTTAGGCGTTTAATTGCGCCCATCGGGTAGCCCTTTGAATAGCTTTTGTTATAAGCAAAGTCACCTTTTTCTAACAAGTAGTAACCAGTAACATTCTTCGCAGATACAGACTTATTAAAATACTTTTCTTGGTTAATCAGTCCTCGTTGGGCAGAGATGGTTAACACATTCTGATTGTCTTCTTTGTTTTTACGAGTAACCCGCTCAAAAACTTGCTCAAATCTCAGCTCTTGCCTGTCAGGAAAGTCATTGCCATTGTCATCTTTAAAGCGGATTTCTTGCTTAAACAGCTTTTGCATCACGCCTTTTTTGTATTGTTTGAGTAAGGCATGTTTTTCTTTTAATAGGCTGATTTTTTTATCTACAGAGGAAAGGAAATCAGCTATTTGTCTTTGCTCTTTGATAGAAGGTAGAGTCAACTCAAGAGATTTAATTAATCCCCCTGATAAATTTTTCTGTCCTCCATCATTGGCTAAATTTCTTATACCTTCGTATTTTGACATTAGCTGAAAAAAGGCGAAATCTTGATAAACTTTATTTTTATCAAACATCATCGCAGCACATGCCTGATTTGTTGTAGCATCTATATCTAGTAAAGCTACTTTACCTCTAGTAACACCCTGCCCATACAAAGCAATAAGTAATGTACCTTTAGGAAAAAGCTTTGCTGAAGAACCTTTTAAACCCTCGTCGGTAATAAATTCGTCTGCACTAACGATCTTATTAAAATCTATTAGAGAGGTAGTCACCCACGGAATGCTACCTCCCCAATAAGCAGGGTTAGCTCTATTTGGAGTCCCACCAGAAGTGACTTTGCTGACATCACCAACAGTTTCTTTTTCCCATTTATCAGAATATGCTGAAAATCTAATATTAGGAGAAGTCATCTAAATTTCTCCTAGATTTGGTATACCAAGCTCTTTGCAATGCAAACTGAGCTGCGAATTTAACTCTTCCAATTCATTTTGCGTTGAAATCAAATCTAAGTGAACTCTTTCCAAATCAACGTTCTCATCTTCCTCAAAAGTATCCACATATCTTGGAATATTGAGGTTAAAGTCGTTCTCATTTTCTATTTCGGCTAAAGATGCAACATAAGCAAATTTGTCAGCAAACTTTCGGTTTTCTACAGCTTGTAAAATTGCTTCTAAATCTTCATCTCGAAGATAATTTTGATTGGTTGCTTTCCCAAAGCTTTGGCTCGCATCAATAAACAGAATATTATCGCTATGTTGGCGATTTTTCTTAAGTACTAAAATACAGGTAGGTATTGTTGTGCCGTAAAATATGTTTGCTGGCAAACCTATCACCGCATCTAGATAGTTTTTATCTTTGATCAAATGCTTACGAATATGGCCTTCAGCAGCACCTCGGAATAGCACGCCATGAGGCAGCACCACTGCCATAGTGCCATCGTCATCTAGTTGATGAACCATATGTTGCACGAAGGCAAAATCGGCTTTTGAGGCTGGAGCGAGCTTACCGTAATCCTGAAAACGCTCATCGGTTAAAAAGCCAGCCGATGCACTCCATTTTGCTGAAAACGGAGGGTTTGCTACCACAGCTTCAAAGCGTTTTTCTGTGTGATGTGGTTGCTCCAATGTATCGTCTTGTTGAATATCAAACTGACGATAATGCACACCGTGTAAGATCATATTCATTCGAGCAAGATTATAGGTACTTGGGTTAGATTCTTGCCCGTAATAGTTGCCGACCTCTTTTACTTCTTTGGCTACCCGCAGTAACAATGAGCCTGAACCACAGGTTGGGTCGTAAACACTTCGCAGCTTGTCTTTGCCCATAGTCACTAGCTTTGCTAGCAATTTTGAAACCATGGGTGGGGTATAGAATTCACCGGCTTTTTTTCCTGCACCAGAAGCGAACTGGCCGATTAGGTATTCGTATGCATCACCTAGTACATCGATTTCTGTTTCGTGGTGCAGAAAGTCGATATCATCAAGGTGAACTAGGATCTTTGAAATCAGCTCGTTCTTGGCTTTTTCGGTTTTGCCCAACTTGTTTGAGGTTAAATCTAAATCATCGAAAAGACCATTGAAGTCATCTTCTGATGCCGTTCCCATAGTGCTTTGTTCAATATGGTTAAGCACTTCAGATAATGCTTCCAAGATAAACTCACCGTTTTCACCTTTTTGAGCAAGTACATGGAAAAGCTCACTTGGCTTTAAGAAGTAACCTAAGTGGTCAATGGCTTCTTCTTGAATAGCCTCTAGATATTCTTTGCCTTCATCAGTGTTTTCGTCGATAGCGTCAAACTTAATACCGTCTTCTTTTAAAAGCTCATCAGCGTATAAATCCATACGCTCAGACAAATATTTGTAGAAGATAAAGCCTAAAATGTAATCACGAAATTCATCGGCACTCATGTTGCCACGTAAGGCGTTGGCAATATTCCATAACTGCTTTTCGAGTGCTTTTTTGTGTTGTTCAACCATCTTGGTAACTGTTCCTAGTTAAGTTGTTGGCCTGGTGCTATTGAGAAGTCGATTAAATCGAGCAGGCTGTTTTTATTCTTCAAATATAATTGGTACTCATCGCCAGTTAGCGTTGCATTGTCGGTACAATCAACATTCCATTGGCGGAGTAAGTAATTTGCTAAAGCGGCTCGAACCTCAAGTTCAAGTATGCCCTTTGTCATGCCGTAATCCATTTCTATGGCCTTGCTATGGCTAAGGCTCGGATGAGGTACTAGCTGCAATTCACAAAGCGTATTCCAAGCAGTATCCATGTCGGCCAGTTCATTATTTTTAGGCTCAGTTTCTTGCAGTTCGATACGCTTAAATCGCGTGCAAACAAAATCCCTAAACTCTTTGCTCTTACGGTCATAAGCTCGCACATGCCAACGATGACCGTTATTAACAATGGCATGTGGTACTAGCTCTCTCTTGGTCGTGCCGCTACTGAGTGACTCATATTCGCATCGGATTACTGAGTTAGAGTAAATGGCTCTCATGATGGCCGAAATGATTTCAGCGCTTGGATAAACCAGCCGAATCGCATCAAAGCATGCCGATGACTTCTCTTGTGGCAACGAGAAGCCATCTCCAAAGCCCCTTGCTAATGTTTTCAGGGCTTCCTCAGGGTTGTGCTCGAAAATGGCTCTAAATGCTTCTGAGCGCACATACCGTTTATTCTCATGCATAAGCACAGCATTGCCTGGTGCCAACTCCCTATAAAGAGAAAGGTCGCGAGTACACGAAGCCAAACCAGTTCCAAATTTTTGGATCAAGTCTGCTCTTGCTATTTGACCAAAGAATTCAAGGCTAAAATCAACAAAAGCCAGGCGTTCGCGTTGTGCATGGTTCAGATTTTCGAGCTTCATACTTTAATAAAACCAAGTTTTAATCAAAGTACATTAGCTTAAACTGTGAAAAGGAGCAATCAAATTGATGTAATCATTTTGATTATTTTGTGGTTGATGGTGTAGGCTATTTAATAATTGATACAACAGAGCTCAGAACATTGATGGAACCAGAATATAATTCAGGCAACCTCAACTCACTAATCAATGATTATAGGCATATAGTAGTCGTAGACATTGAACATACATGCGCTATAGACGGTTCGCTCCCACCTGAGGAGCGGGAGACAATAGAAATCGGTGCTGTACTTATTGATACTTGTTCATTACAGATAATTGATGAGTTTAGTTGTTTGATTCGCCCAGTTATCCATCCGAAGTTAAGCAAATTCTGCACAGAGTTAACAGGGATCACACAGTCTGAGCTAGATGTTGCAGAGCCATTTCCAAAGCTGTTCGCGAATTTCATCGACTGGTTACCTAGCGATGCTGAATATATTTTTGCTACTTGGGGGGCTTACGACTTAGTGCAACTTAATATCGATTGTGCATCGCACGGGATGCCAGCATTTTCCCCGTCACTCAACTTGAATTTGAAAGAGGCATTTAAAGTGTCTCGTAACCTGAGAAAGAAAGTGGGATTAAAGAAAGCCTTGGAAATTTCAAATATTTCATACAAGGGAAATCATCACCGAGCTTTGGATGATGCTAAAAATACGGCGAAGCTTTTGCCGTTGATTTTTAATGATAAAGAGCGGCCAGGAATTTATGAAGCCACCATTAAATTTGAAATAAATGATGATTCATTAACGATGGATGAAATTGACGACAGTCTTTTTGATGTTGGGTTTGATGACGCGATTGTCAGCCATTCAGGCGATGGAAGAATTGCTATCGAATTAAGTCGAGAGGCCATTAGCTTCGCGGATTTGGTTGAATCAGTTGTTGCCGAGGTAATGAATGTTATCCCGAGTGCAAAAGTAATCCAGGCTTCGAGTGACCGTTGGCAGACAAGCCAAGAGCGAAATCTAAACCCATTCAAGCTTAATAATCTGGGTAACCCCGGAGTCGATGTTTCGACTTCTAGAATTCGAAGCCGACAAAAGCTTAGAAGCATTGCTGAAATTGAAGGTGGTTACATTGTCGATATGCCAGATACCAAAGAGACTCTGCACCCAGCTCGATATTTCGAGGATTTGTTTTTACAAAAGCTAAAAGCTCAGGGGCTAGATAATAAAGTCCTCAGTAAGCAGCTAGATTTGTCAGACGAGCAATTCAATGATTTTCTTAAAGAGAAAATAAGCGTAACAGTTACTTTTTCTAAAAGGCTTGAGGTGTTAACCGGAATGCCTTGCGATTTCTGGTTACGTGCACAAAGCAAATTTGATAATTCGCATAAGTAAGATTGCAGGTGTTTAGAGTCAAGGCTTCAATTCAGTATTAAGATCAGGATTAAGCTTTATTTTAATATCGGTGATTAGGATGGTTAATGAAAATATCAAAAATTCATTAAGAGGGTATAAAAATTATGACTTGGGATGTGTATAACTCACAAACCGATTTACACGACGGAAGCTACGAAAATCTTTCCGATGCAAGGTTTTTTCAAATGATTCATACCGTGCTTTGGAAAGGCAGCGAGTGGGTAATAAGAGAGAGCAGAAGCAATAGAGACAGATTTCATGCGGATTATGAGGTGCTTTTAATAAGCACATTTGGTGAGCCTCAAAACGAATTGCTAGCAAAAATTCAACAAACAAATCTTTCATTCACAAATGTGCGTTGGCTAGACGATATTTTGGTCTTTGAAAGTCACATCAAAGAACAGAGTATGTGTTCAGCATGCTTAAACAACTTATAGAGCGAAACATACATTGGGGCATAAATGGGTTGGAGTAATGTTCGCTTTATAAAATTGAGCTAATAGCACATCATTATTGTGAATGTCTCTTGTTCGCTCACAACCGCCTGTCAGATGAAATTTAAACCTATTCATCAAAACTGTAAGATAAGATATGACTATTACAAATGAAACTACATGTGATTACACGCCGATTAAAAATCGAGTTTTTCGATGGCTTCTGATAATGAATCGACAGCGTGAATAGTCATACCATCTGGAACTTTTTTGGGGACGTTTCCTTTGGGGCAAATACAAACTTTGAAGCCTTGCTGTGCTGCTTGTCGAATTCGCTCTAGGCCACTTGGAACAGCTCTAATTTCACCCGACAATCCAATTTCACCGAAAGCCATTATCTCGTGCTTTATTGCCTTACTACGGTATGAAGAAACCATTGAAAGCACCAATGGTAAGTCAGTGCTGGGGTCTGATGATCTTAATCCCCCAACCAAATTTACGTACAATTCTTGGTCAAAAAGTGCAAGGTTTGCATGGCGCATCAATATCGCGACCAGCATATTCAAACGATTTTGATCTAGCCCTACGGCTAGTCTGCGTGGATTTCCTTGCTGAGAATCAACAACCAAAGTTTGAATCTCAACCAAAACAGAACGACTCCCTTCCCAAAGTGACGCAACCATTGAACCCGGTTTTGGCTCTCTGCTACGATTAAGAAAAATAGCCGCTGGATTTGTAACAGCCTTTAAATAACCATTGTCTGGCATCATAGCTAAAAGTCCCAACTCATTAGTCGAGCCGAACCTATTTTTTTGGGCTCTTAATTCTCTAAATCTCGACCCCTCCATCACTTCGATCATCAGCATAGCGTCACCAATGTGTTCTACGACGCGTGGACCAGCAACTGAACCGTCTTTGGTAGTATGACAAATGATGAACATTCCAACATTATTCTGCTTTGCATATTGAGTTAATGTCTGCATGCATTCACGAAGTTGACTCACACCACCAGGTGAACCTTGAACGTCAGGATGGTACATTGCTTGTAAGGAATCGATCACAACCAGTTTGACCTGTAATTCTGTGATCATGGTTAAGATGGCTAAAACATCATTTTCAGATGCAATATTTAGATGCTCTGTAGGTAATTGAAGCCGAGAAGCACGCAATCCAATTTGAGAAATTGACTCTTCTGCTGATACCACAAGCGAATCGATCTGTTCACTGACTTCACACAAAGTTTGAAGCGTAAGTGTAGATTTACCGGCGCCAGGTGTTCCAGCGAGAAGAACAACACTCCCTGGCACAATTCCTCCGCCCAAAACTCGATTAAATTCGGCGTTACCAGTATTGATTCGAGGCACGTCTTCCAGTTTAACTTGAGAGAGTTTTCGAACTGACTCCTTAGCACCAGCGTAGCCTGAAATACTCGTAACATTTTTACCAGTTCCCAACTTTGGCTCTTTAAATTCGGTAATGGTGTTCCATTCTTTACATTGTGAGCATTGGCCTGCCCATCTAAACGATTCCGCACCGCACTCAGTACAAACAAATTTTATCTTGTTTTTTGCCACCTATTGCTTTTCCTCTTGGTCAATCCGACGGATAACTACCATTACTCTATCGCATCCGCTGTTGCTTACTGATTATATCGTGTTTTTTGTGTCAATTCTCTACCAAGCATGAAACCGTCTAAACGTTGAGAAGCACTTTCTAATGCGTTGACACAATGTGCAAAATTAGGGTTTTTCTTAGTAAGTTCACTGTAGTGCTCTTTCGATTTAGCAAAGGTATAGTTCAACATGTCGTCCATTTGATTTTCGAGTATCATCCGCTCGATAGTTAATACATAGCGCTTCGTGGTTTCAACGTTCTTGTGTCCTAGAATTTCCTGTAGTATCTTGTGAGCATCATTAACCATTAAATCATTTGTATGACATGCGGTTTTGTTATGCATTTTAAGGTAACGCCAAAGTATCTGTGTTGCACCAGTGTGCCGACACATGTGCGAATGAATTTTAATTCCTAGAGCATCAGATGCTCTTTCAAGTGCGTATTGGTATTCACGGTAGCTAACAGGTGTGCCTGTTTGCTTTATCCATGTAGGCTTCGCGGTAGGATCTTTGTCTGCCCCCCACTTTTTGTGTTTTTGACACTTTTCCTTATATCTCTTTAATCGCTCGGCATAGCTCATTGGTGTAATACCAATTCCCTTGTCGATTTTTGGAGCGATGTATTCATGGTGTAATAATGCATGTACCTCGCGTGAAAGAAAGGTTTTCCCTTTTTTTCCACCTTTTTTCACATAGAAAATAGGTTGTTTATAAAGCTCTTCATTTCTTTCCACTTGCGGATAGGTTAAGAAATTTTTGTTCAGTGCTGTTGGTGTAAGTGTGAAATCGTTAATCAGAGCTGAAGCTCTTAAGAGGGTTGTGGTTTGCGCGAATAACATCGCCGAATATACAGGATCGTCTTCATACAAAAAGGCGTAGAGTGACCAAAAATCATCCATTGATAACACGCTGTCACAATAGTCATCTGAAAATTCTTTATTATTTGAATCAATCGCCGTTTCAATTTCGCCTCTATAGGTATGTGATACAGCGGTATGAGATAAGAAGTTATTATCTATATCATTTTTCCCTTCAAATGAGATCGTGTCTGGCATATGCATCATGTGTTCAACATGCGTCAGCGTGAGAAAACGATAGAATGAACGCCAGGCTTTAACATACTGCTCTATTGATGCTTCTTTCCATGCAGCATCAGGATCGCCATTGCCATTTCGAAGTGCATTAATAATTGGCTCCATATTGTCATTAAACGTGGCGCGGAGATAATGCACACCAATGGTACTTTCACCGGTTTCTGGATCTTCAATTTTCTGTTCTGCTAACCGGTTGATAAAGAATACTATTCGTGAAATGCTATCTCTTATGGTTTTAGCACTAGCTTTTCGATACTGCGGATGTATCCTCTTAGGATATTTTTGTCGGCAAATTGCATAGTCAATGATGTGAAGATTTGGTTCATTGGTTCCAACATCATAGGGAAACGGAAAGTCTCTTAATCCTCCTCTGTATTCTAACTCGATCGCCATAATCAAAACCCAATATATACTCTTTCAAATCCAAATATTCGGTTTAATGTATTTTCAATTGCTCCGCCTTTCGTCCAAAACACAACTTGTTTTTGGGTTTTCATGACCCCCTTATAGACCGGGCTACACATACTGGCATCAACGAATCTAATAGCCGTGTACAACTTTTCCAAGAGCGTTTGCATTGCATTAATTGTCGACATACCTAATTACCTCCATTTCATCAAACTTTTCCTTTTTCATATCCGGCCAAGTCATTTTACTTGCTTTATTTAAGATGGTTCGATTGTCTATTTTTTTTGATAGTTCACGCAGGTTGTTGCGCGCAATCAATACTTCTTCCGGCGTTTGAAATACAACAGCACGAGTTTTTATATTTGCGGTACGCACGTATTGCTGAATGATTAACATCCACTTCAATCTGTCGCTTTGTGTTAGATTTGTGGCATCAATAATTACGGGATGCCTGTCACTGTTTAGAAATTGCTGCTCTCGACACCAGTAGCTTTTACCAGCGTTAGGAGGGCCGACAAGCAGATAAATACGCATAGGAAGTGGACGCTTGAGAAGCGCCTCAAGCTCTCTCTCACAAAGCTCCCAAGCGCGTTCGCGCAACGCGTCATCATCAAATGAATATTTGCCATTGATAGTTAGATGCAAATCAGGTGAGATCACGTTAGCTGAAGTAATACTGACAACGCTGCCTCGTGCAGCTTGCTTGAGTATGGCTGTGTTATAAGTGGAATCTATAAGGTTTACTTCCATATCATTGTGCTTGTCTTTTATGCTCTGTATTCGGTTTTCTAGTTCCGCAATTTTTTCTCGGCTTTGTAGCAGTGAACTTTCAGCGTTGAGCGCACGTTCCTTTTCTTTGTTTGCTATTGTTTGTGCCTTTGACAGCGCGCTGTTCGATTGCATGAGAGCGTCAAAATCATTGAGAAATGCTTTAATTTTGTCCTTAACCTTATGGTACTGTGCCTGAATAAGGGGATCTTTTATTTTACCGCCACTGGCATAAAAATACGTTTTGTTGACGTTGGCTTTGGCCAATACGTTTGCTGCTGAGGCTAACGTTTTCTTATTTGCTGCCATAGCCTCAGTTTTGAGTGTTTCAAACGCAATGCATAGATCATTTATACGCTCGTCGTGACTACGTTTGTCGTATACCTTCTTAGTTTTAGCGGACATCGAAATAACCGTGATTGCGTTCGCCTGAGTAGATCTTTTTAAGTGGTTCAGCGTACATTTTCACGAAAGCAGATGCTTCTTCATCAACATCGAAGTTAGGGTTAATTCCCGCTCTGTACTTGATATAGAAGTCAAATGTTTCCAATAGTTTGCGAGACCATTTTTTACCCAATAGCGCTGTCGGACAACTAATCCCTACACATTGGGAAGGATTGGGCAGTGTCATCAGTGCGTCAGTGATGGCTCTTGATAATTTCGAGTCTTGGCGTTTCGAATGATTAAGGTGAGCAGAGCATGGGCTATCAGTTCCATCAGCTGTTGGGCGCATGCACACAACGCCAAGCGGAGTGATTAGGGCGTATGTTTCACTATCCTCGATATCATCAAGCAACAATTGGGTTAATCGCTCCTCCATCGTTTGCAGCATATCCATTTCTGTCAAACTTTTGTTTGCAAGCTTAAATTCTTCGTTTATTTCGTTTTTCAGCACTTCTGCGCCTTTTTCTAAGGAGACGCTGTAACGCCCGCTCACTTCCTGGTTAACAATTGCTTTCGCTAAGTCTTTTGCCATAGCGCCATGTGTTTCTTTCAGCATTTCATCACGCTTCTTTATAACCAACGGGTTTCTGCGAATATACTCATCGGGCATCAAGGCATTTGTGTGTCCAAATAGGCGTTTAAGCAGTAATATGGCTACGTGCGAATGTTCTGCAATATAGCCAGCCAGTGTGGCGCGGACACAGTGTGCTGTAGCTTCCTCATCTAGAGTTGTATTCAACTCAAAACCATAGTGTTTAGAAAGACACTTAAGAAGTTTATTTAAGGTATTGCTGTCTTTCATTTTTCCGAGTTCGTCTCTGTCAAACTTGCGCCTAGATACAGGGGCGTTGTATGTGTTTGGCTTCTTAAGTTCAGTCAATAGAAAGGTGTTATCGTCGTAGCGCAGCTGCTCTAGCAGCTTAACAGCTTGATAGGTTGTTTTACCAACGGGCAGCACAATACGATTTTTTGTTTTCTTCACATCCGATACAAGCCAGTAGATGTCTTTATGCTTTTTAGACGGTTGGCAGCAACCCACACGCAGATTACGCATGTCTACGTTGCGTAACCCGGTCGTCAATAAAATAATCCACGCGCAGGCTGATTGTGCAAGACGAAGAGTGTCATTTGTCCATGAAACGGTGAGATATTTAAACGGGTGCACCTTTCCATTTTTGTGTGTATCTCTAGATTTAATTTCTATAGGAATCATTTTATCGAATACGTCACTATGCTTCAGAGCGTAGTCTCTTACTGGTGCACATTCCTTTGCGACCGAAAGAGCTTTTGAGGCGTCATTAACGCTGTTAGCATTACGCGCTTTGCGAATAGCTGCCGTAAAGCCCCCTAGAGCTTCATGTGAACCAAGAATTGGGAGACTGTGATTCACAATCTTGGAGACAGTTTCAAAAGGCAGTGGTGGGTAAAACTTATTTTCTACCTCGATACCAGCAATCTCTCTTTGTTGTTCAGACCATTTCTGGACACTAACACCTTCAGCAAGCCACGGGGCGGGCGGCAAGCCGATAAGCGATTTTAATTCTTGTTGGGGTAGTGCTGACAGTTTACTCATAAAACTCAGAGCTGCCACGGGAATTGTCTTGCGCTTTACCAATGCTAATTGAACGTGATTGGTTATTTCGTGGTTTTCAAGTAAAGAAAACGATGAAAATGGCTCGTTGGGGGGCGCTATTAATACCCCTCGAACAATTAAAATAGGTACAAACTCAACTAAGAAGTTAATAAGATATGTGTAGACGGTCGAAACTGACAAATGTAGTGTATGGATCATTTCATAAGTTGCTACCTGTAACAGCAACCGAAGTGGTTTGTGCTCTGGTGCCGGCAGGTAATCCTCAAACTTGATTTTATACCGACCTTTAATATCCCACTCGTTATCGAAAATACTCGAATTATGAAGAAAAGACGACACATCCATGGTTTTATAGCGCTGTTCAATATCCTTTAAAATCGCCCATTGCTTGCGGCCCAATTCAAAAGCTGAATGCTGTGAATTGGTGACTTGAATACTAGTTATCATTGCCACCTCTATTTAAAATTGCATCACAGGGGGCACAAGCATGTCGCCCTTGGTGTATGCTTGAACAGCTTCTTCAAATGCTGTGTCTGCAAGCCATTCTCCATCTGGGTGTTCGCACCGAAAGCGGGCGATAGTATCGTGTGCAATCTGGCGTCTGTCGGCTAATAACCCTGAGGAGATAAGCGGATTTTCAGCAGCAATAGCATCGTATTGCATGGTTCGATACCAAATATTTTTAATGTGGTGAGAATAGACTTCTGCTCGTTCGCAACCCAAACACATGTCGTATTTTTTGCAACGTTCAGCAATGGGGATGCCATGCGTTGGTTTCGTGTCATCGGTGCAATCACAAAGATAAACCGATTTACTCGATGTTTTTTGCTCAGCGTCTTCGCAAATACGGCCTTGGAAATGTAGTGCTTTGTTGAGCATGTCAGTTGTGAGAGCAACCAGGGACGCGTCGATAATGTGACTGGCTGTGCCAGTTTTCATGATATAGCTGTGGAACGTGGTATCAAAACTGTTGTGATTTAGTGCCTGTTGCATTTTAGTCACTAACGATTCGCCATCACTAACCTCATCAATTGCTTTAAGCAACAGATTACCCACGAATGTTTTACGAATTTTTCGGGTATTTATACTCTCAATGACTTTACCGTCATCGGAAAGTACAGGGTACGATTTTAAAAAAAATTCTTTTAGATAGAAAAAAATTTTACTTGTTGTCGCACCATTAAAGAATAGATCTCTAGAAGGATCATTAATAATATCGTCAAGTAGTTTTAGATAAACAAACAATGAGGAATTCATTGGCACGCGGATGCTGATGTTTTTTACTACTTTTCCTTTTTGCTTTTTACCAATCAATCTCACCACTTTTTGTGTGAGATGTGTCTCGTTAGAAACACCTAGATATTTGTCATAATGCTCATACCATGGTACGCCGTCGTAATTTCGTTGGATAGAGAAAATAGTTTCTCCATTTTTACCAGTGACAGTCATTGTGTAGAGTGCAACTAAAGCGGTCGGCTGTTTGTCCATGAGTTTGAAGTGAGAGATCCAATTCGGGAAGTGCCCCGGAGGTTCGTAATGACGACAGACATGCGATTTAAATGCTTCATATTGCTCGCTTAAATCTATCCCTTCATTTCGAACTTTGTTTCCGACAAACGCAGCGATTCTGAATGGTATCGGTGGGTTTTCTACTGTCATACCTGCACGTTCACATTGTGCTGAATACAGCATATTTTGATATATAGCTTCGTAGTTTTCATTTTCAAAAAACTGGTTAACCTTGGCTGTTACACCCTTAATGCCCCTTACCGTTTTTTCGAATCCAACAAAATCGTCGCCAAGACTTTCCTTTGTGACAGAGTTGATCGCATTTAAATGCGATCTCATTCTTTCAATTTCGTAAACGCAGTAGGTCAAAATTTGACACATCTCTCTGTCGCTGTAGCTTTTTTCATTTGTTAGGGAATCAAAGTCCTCGTTTTCAACACTCAATTTTTGTTTCAGTGGTAGTGGTATATCCGATGCTTTACCACCGAGCGTTTTTGTGAAGGGATGCCTTGAGAGCACTTTGACAAGAAATGATTTTATTTGCGTGCTAATTTCGTGAGTTTGAGCCATCACTGCCTCATGCAGCATATGAAATTGCAAGTTTTCAACACGTTGACATGGTGGATGTTTTTCTGCGATGAACTTAATAAAATGTTGAGCACCTATAGCAATTTTACGACAGGTGTGTTTACTAATGCTCTCGGCATTAAGGTAATTTATAAACAGTTGTGAAATTTGCTTAGCGAACTCAATACCAACCAACTTACTGCCATCGGTAACCAAAGAAAATCCGTTCTTTAGTGCGAACATATGGGGTAATTGAAGTGAAGACCTATCAAATTCGGTAGAAGGACGCTCGAAAAAGAATGTGAAGTTTGGCGTAGATATATATGGCGTGTAAACGGATAAACCTTTGCCATCACCGACTGTTATGTTAACTACTGTCGAGCTTTGGGTTTTCCCTTGTGTTGAAACAACTCGCTTACTCTTTTTCTTTGCCATATCTAAATCATTTGTTAAAAACTCAAACTGAGTTGAAAGTGAATTATTTTCAATTTCTCTTATTAGGTGTCATTTCGATACCCAAACGTTCTTTACAGGTCTAAGTGAGTTATTCGGGTCACCTTTTAAGTGTTATAAATTATTACTCTATCACTGAAGCTCTACGGCATTCGAAATATTCATATCGAATACTTAGCCTTTTTAGCATTATCAAATTATAGCAAAACAAGGATGAGAATGGACTCTTAGAAGGTCGTTAACTATTTGAAATAAATAGGAATAGTAGTGTTTTTGTTAATTTCTCAGTAAGTTAGGCGGCTAAAAAACTTTATTTCAAAATCGAAATAGCAACATTTATGTTGTGGGGGGGGGGCAAGGGCTAATAATTAATTTTTGCATTCATAAAATTACCGTCTGTGCTCTCCTGAAATGATAGTTTTTGTAGTGGAATTGATTCACTTCTATATAGATGAGCCATATGTAACCCATTTTTAATAATTCGCAATTATATGGAGGCTAATTCTCGCAGAAAAATAATATGAAAATGTAATCTGAACTAAAGAAATTCATATTTATGTTTATTGTGGGTCATGTCACAAAAGATGGCAATCTCGCGGGCCCTAAAGTGCTTGAGCACTGTATTGATAGTTCAATGATGCTAGAGGGAGAAAGTGACGGGCGTTATCGCACATTGCGCAGTCACAAAAACCGTTTTGGCGCGGTAAATGAATTGGGCGTTTTTGCGATGACAGAGAAAGGATTAAAGGAAGTGAGCAATCCTTCGGCTATTTTTCTCAGTCGCGGTGAGAATGAAACGCCAGGGTCAAGTGTGATGGTTATCTGGGAGGGGACGCGACCGCTACTTGTTGAAATTCAAGCGCTGGTTGATTATTCCCAAATGTCGAATCCTAGACGAATTGCAGTGGGGCTAGATCAAAATCGTTTATCGATGCTTTTGGCAGTCTTGCATCGTCATGGCAATGTGCAAATGAACGACCAAGATGTATTTGTGAATGTAGTAGGGGGCGTAAGAGTTTCCGAGACAAGTGCAGACTTAGCGTTGTTGCTAGCCATGATTTCAAGTTTTCGAAATCGCGCGTTGCCCCGTGATTTGATTGTATTTGGAGAGGTTGGTTTGGCAGGTGAAATACGGCCTGTACCAAATGGAACCGAGCGTATAATTGAAGCTGCTAAACACGGTTTTAAGCGAGCAATCGTACCCAAAGCCAATGCGCCAAAACAGCCTATCAATGGAATGAAAATTGTACCTGTTTCGCGTCTATCAGAAGCACTTGACGCTCTCGAGTAGAGCGTTAACTTGTAACACTATGATGTGGTTTATCGAGGTGTTTGGTAAACCGCATTAACCAGTGCATTTAAGTCTTTTTCCTCAATATCCATATCTGCGCTATTTAGTGCTATTAATCTGCGAAGCGCACTTACACTGTCTACGTCCATTCGTTCAACCTTGCAACCCAGTGAAACCATATCTTTGCGGCTATCTGAATGTCGATAGAGCTGGGAGATATACAAGGTAATAAGTGGGCTGTCATCGTTAGCTTGAAACTTCGCAATGTAAGGTTCATGACTGTCAAAAGGCAGATGAGCAAGCGCTGATTCCATAGCTTGAAGCTTTATTCCTTGTAGTGATACGTCACTGACCATTACCTCTATATCGGTATTACTATGAGACAGTATCCCATTTACGTCTAATGATACTCGCTGAAACTGGCGCTTATCTGTCATGCCACACTACCTTCTGCCTTTTCTTATGCTCAGTATTGGACAATTCAGGGCGCATGGCAATAAAAAAGCCCTCGATAATGAGGGCTTTTGGCAACACATGTGGACAGCGTTCGACTATCGCGTTATTTGGCCATTCGCTTGTATTTAAGACGATGTGGCTCAACCACATCTTGTCCAAACTCTTGCTTCAACCAGCTCTCATAATCTGAGTAGTTGCCTTCAAAGAAATTAATATTACCTTCGTCACGGTAATCCATAATGTGTGTTGCCACACGGTCAAGGAACCAGCGGTCGTGCGAGATAACCATTGCGCAGCCTGGGAATTCCAATAGCGCATTTTCAAGTGCTCGTAGTGTTTCAACGTCCAAGTCGTTAGTTGGCTCATCCAGAAGCAATACGTTGCCGCCCGCTTTCAATAGCTTGGCAAGGTGAACACGGTTTCGCTCACCACCGGATAGGTCTTTAATGAACTTCTGTTGGTCAGTACCTTTAAAGTTAAAACGGCTACAATATGCACGGCTGTTTATTTCAAAGTTACCGATTCGGATAATGTCTTGGTCGTCAGAAATCTCTTTCCAAACGGTGTTGTTTTCGTTCATGTGGTCGCGGAACTGTTCTACCGCAGCAATGTGCACCGTTTCACCTAAATCGATGTTACCTGAGTCTGGTTGCTCAGCACCGGTTAGCATTCTAAACAGTGTTGACTTACCTGCGCCGTTAGGACCGACAATACCGACAATCGCACCTTTAGGTACTTTGAATGAAAGGTCGTCAATAAGTACGCGATCGCCATAAGACTTCTTAAGGTTAGTGACTTCGATAACTTTGTCACCTAGGCGCTCGCCTGGTGGAATGAAAAGCTCATTTGTTTCATTACGCTTTTGATAATCGCTAGTCGATAGCTCTTCAAAGCGCGCCATACGGGCTTTGCTTTTTGCATGACGGCCTTTCGGGTTTGAACGTACCCATTCAAGCTCTTGTTTCATGCTCTTCATACGGGCTGTTTCTGCACGCTCTTCCTGTTGCAAGCGGTTTTCTTTTTGCTCTAGCCATGATGAATAATTGCCTTCCCATGGAATACCTTCACCACGGTCAAGTTCTAATATCCAGCCAGCAACGTTATCTAAGAAGTATCTATCGTGGGTAATCGCGACTACGGTACCCTCATAGTCGTGTAAGAAACGTTCTAACCATGCCACTGATTCAGCATCTAA
This sequence comes from Alteromonas sp. McT4-15, assembly GCF_020515205.1. Classification (NCBI taxonomy): domain Bacteria; kingdom Pseudomonadati; phylum Pseudomonadota; class Gammaproteobacteria; order Alteromonadales; family Alteromonadaceae; genus Alteromonas; species Alteromonas sp. McT4-15. Next base: position 21,838 of record NZ_JAJALG010000035.1, on the reverse strand, counting down.
GTGGTTAGTGGGTTCGTCTAGCAGCAGCATTTCAGGCTTTTCAAGTAATAGTCTACACAGCGCAACACGACGGCGTTCACCCCCTGATAATTTGCTTACATCAGCGTCCCAAGGCGGTAGACGAAGTGCATCTGCTGCGCGCTCTAATGCGTTGTCTAGGTTGTGACCATCTTTCGACTGGATAATTGCTTCTAGCTCGCCTTGCTCTTTTGCCAGCGCGTCAAAATCGGCATCTGGGTCAGCATATGCAGCATACACTTCGTCAAGACGAGTCAGCGCATGTTTAACATCAGCAACGGCTTCTTCAATGTTGCCTCGAACGTCTTTAGATTCGTCTAATTGGGGTTCCTGGGGTAGATAACCGACTTTAAGACCTGGCTGAGGACGGGCTTCGCCTTCGATGTCTGTGTCAATACCCGCCATTATGCGCAGTAGTGTCGACTTACCAGCACCGTTCAAACCAAGCACACCAATTTTTGCGCCGGGGAAAAAACTAAGAGAGATATTTTTTAAAATGTGTCTATTCGGTGGAACAATTTTGCCCACGCGATGCATACTGTATACGTATTGAGCCATGCTCGATCCTCGCTAGAAAGCGGTAAAACAAAAGAATTAGTCAAATTTGATAACACCCTTTACAAAACGACTTGATTAGAGCGTATACAAACTGAAATAGATGGTGTCGTATTCTACTCGTAACAGGATAGATTGTGCCAGAGGCTATCGTCATTTACTCCTATTCTTGCTGTAATTTTGAGCACTTACCGAGAAATGTGCGATTAAAATATCAAAGCGTGTGGCGATTTAATGTAAACTTAGTCAACAATAAAGTTGGTGCATGTTTGCCACTATTGCATTGTAAGGCAATAGGATATGCGCCATATAGTCATTAAACATCCGAACAGGTACATCGCATGACTGCTATGAATAAACGCACATATAGTTTGGAAGAACTCGCTAATCACGTTGGCGGTGCAGTTCAGGGAGAGGGCAGTGTTGTCATCTCTGCGGTTGGCACCCTTGCTGGGTCTGCTGAACATCAGATTTCTTTTCTTACTAACCCTAAATATAAGCCGCAATTAAAAGATACAAAAGCAGGGGCTGTTATTCTTCATGAAAGTTTAAAAGATGATAGTCCGGTACCAGCGTTAGTTGTTGCTAATCCTCACGCGGCTTTTGCTCGCATAGCTCAGCTTTTTGATACCACACCTGTTGTAGCAAACGGAATTTCAGAATCAGCAGTCATTGCGCCGTCAGCGCGTATAGGTAGTGATGTGTCACTGGGACACAATGTGATCATTGAAGATAATGTTGTACTGGGTGATCGCGTAACCATTGGTGCCAACTCGGTTATTCGTAAAGGCACGCACATCGGGGAAGCGTCAGTTATTCATCCAAATGTGACTATTTATCACGATGTGGTGATAGGCAAGCGGGTTACTGTCCATAGCCAAACGGTGATTGGCGCCGCTGGTTTTGGTTACGCAAATGATAAAGGAGTGTGGCTACCTATCCCTCAAACAGGGTCAGTCCGCATTGGTGATGACAGCCAAATTGGTGCAAGTAGCAGTATTGATAGAGGTGCTATGGAAGACACAATTCTTGGCACCAACGTCATAATCGATAATCAAGTCCAGATTGGTCACAATTGCATAATAGGGGATCACTCTTGCATATGCGGTGCTACTGGAATTGCAGGTAGTTGCCATATTGGTAAACACGTCATCATTGGCGGTGGTGTGGGTATTAATGGACACATTAGTATTTGTGACAACGTACAGGTCACTGGCTATACCATGATTGTTCAAGATATCACTGAACCGGGTGTTTATTCTTCAGGACAACCTGCGCAAACTAATCGTGAATGGCGAAAAAATACAGTTCGCCTGCAGAAAATTGGAAGCCTTTTTGACCGCGTTAAAATGCTCGAAAAACAGCGCTAATTGAATATCGGCGTAGGTATATCGTTAAACCTACGCCATTTGTATTAATTTCGTAATAAAGCGGTATACACGAGGCTGAAAATGACTAGAATATGGCCTCAAATTGAGCTATCGGCGCAGATACTAACCTGCATAGGCTATTGGCAATACCGCAGTCACTTATGCAGATTGGTATTATTTTACGCCACATTAAAACCGCAGTTAAGGAGCCCCCATGTTTTCTCGCGAAATGAACATAGCTGACTTTGACCCAGAATTAGCCGATGCAATGGCAAAAGAGGTTGAGCGTCAAGAACATCATATTGAGCTAATAGCCTCTGAAAACTACTGTAGCCCACGCGTGATGGAAGCGCAGGGTTCACAACTTACTAATAAGTATGCAGAAGGTTACCCGGGCAAGCGCTACTACGGTGGTTGTGAGCACGTTGACGTTGTTGAGCAGTTAGCAATCGATCGTGCGAAAGAACTTTTCGGTGCGGAATACGCAAATGTACAGCCACACGCAGGTTCTCAAGCTAACTCTGCGGTATTTATGGCATTGCTAGATGCTGGCGATACTGTATTAGGTATGAGCTTATCTGAAGGTGGCCACCTTACTCACGGCTCTCACGTAAACTTCTCTGGTAAAACCTACAATGCGGTTCAGTACGGTCTAAACAAAGAAACGGGTGAAATTGACTACGCTCAAGTAGAAGCGCTTGCGAAAGAGCACAAACCGAAAATGATTATTGGTGGTTTCTCTGCGTATTCTGGCGTTGTAGATTGGGCTAAGTTCCGTGAAATTGCTGACAGCGTTGGCGCGTTTCTATTAGTTGACATGGCCCACGTTGCTGGACTAGTTGCAGCTGGTGTTTACCCTAACCCGCTTCCTCACGCGCATGTAGTGACAACGACGACTCATAAAACCCTTGCAGGCCCTCGCAGTGGTTTGATCCTTTCTGCTTGTGGTGATGAGACTATCTACAAAAAGCTAAATAGCTCGGTATTTCCAGGCAACCAAGGCGGTCCACTTTGCCACGTTATTGCGGCTAAAGCGGTGGCGTTCAAAGAAGCACTTCAGCCAGAGTTCAAAGCGTATCAGCAGCAGGTTGTTGCAAATGCGAAAGCCATGGTTGCAGTAATGATTGAGCGTGGTTACAAGATTGTTTCTGGTGGTACTGATAACCACTTGTTCCTTCTCGACCTCATTGACAAAGACATCACAGGTAAAGATGCTGATGCAGCATTAGGTGCAGCGAACATCACGGTTAATAAAAACTCGGTGCCAAATGATCCGCGTTCACCGTTTGTAACCAGTGGTCTGCGTATCGGTAGTCCAGCAATTACTCGTCGTGGCTTTAAAGAAGAAGAAGCAAAGCAAGTTGCAAGCTGGATCTGTGACATCCTTGACAACATGGGCGATGAGTCTGTTATCAAGCGTGTGCAAGGCGAAGTTGTAGCGCTTTGCGCGCAATTCCCTGTTTACAAGTAAATAGGTTTGTCTTTTATTGCGTACTTTGGTAGTAATGCAGAGATAACTCTGATGAGAACCTAAGTACGCAATTGTTAAGGATATTTTATGTTTTGCCCTTTCTGCTCCGCGCAAGAAACCAAAGTGATTGATTCTCGCCTTGTAGCGGAAGGGCATCAAGTGCGCAGACGTCGCGAATGCATCGTTTGCCACGAACGCTTTACCACATTTGAAAGCGCAGAATTGGTTATGCCTCGCGTAATCAAGCGCGATGGCTCTAGAGAGCCGTTTAATGAAGATAAATTGCGTGCAGGGCTACAACGTGCGCTAGAAAAACGTCCCGTCAGTACCGAAAAAGTAGAGCAATGTATTTTATCGCTTAAGTCTGAGCTTCGCGCGACAGGTGAGCGAGAAGTAGAAAGTGAGCTGCTGGGTAACTTAATAATGAAAGCACTTAAAGAGCTAGATAAAGTTGCTTATGTACGCTTTGCATCGGTCTACCGTTCCTTCGAAGATATTAGAGAGTTTGGAGAAGAAATAGCTCGATTGGGCGACTGAGGCGAAACCCGCTTATCACAGGATAAATTGTGGACCACGCTATTATAAATAGAGACTATCATTGGATGGCAAAAGCTATCCAACTTGCCAAAAAAGGCCTTTACACCACGTCACCTAACCCTCGCGTTGGTTGTGTTATTGTCGATGAAAGTAATCAATTGATTGGCGAAGGCTTCCATATTCAAACCGGTACTCCTCATGCGGAAGTTCACGCATTAAGAGAAGCCGCGCTTTCAAGAAAGCAGGGCGCGAAAGGGGCTACGGCTTATGTCACGTTAGAGCCTTGCAGCCATTTTGGTAGAACACCGCCTTGTGCTGAAGCGCTAGTGAAAGCGCAGGTTGCACGCGTAGTAATAGCGATGACTGACCCCAATCCTAATGTAAGTGGAAACGGTATTCGCATTCTACAAGATGCTGGTATTGAAGTGGTTAGCGATGTAATGGCTGCTGAAGCTGCAGCGCTGAACCCTGGCTTTATCAAACGTATGTTGACGGGTATACCCTATGTTCGAGTAAAACTCGGCATTAGTTTGGATGGTAAAATTGCGCTGGGCAATGGCGTTAGCCAATGGATCACAGGGGCTGAGGCGAGACGCGATGTGCAACATTATCGCGCAAAAAGCTGCGCAGTACTGACAGGCTCTGGTACCGTCAAAGCCGACGATCCAAGTCTATTGGTAAGAGTAAATGAAGCGGGCTTTACAGATTATCCTTTAGAGGAAGTGAGGCAACCTACCAGAGTAGTCGTGGATAGCAAGAACGCGCTAGGTCAAGACTACCAGCTGATGAAAGATGGTCACACCACACTTATTGCTACCACGCAGGCCCAGCCAGATACTGCCAGTGAACACTTTATTTGCGTAGATGAGCAAGAGGGAAAAGTTGATCTTAGCGCGCTTTTGCAAGAGCTTGGTGACAAGCAATACAATGAAGTATGGGTTGAAGCCGGGCCCGGACTTGCTGGAGCATTACTTAGTGAAGGCTTAGTTGATGAACTTATTTGTTATCAAGCGCCTAAATTATTAGGCGATAAAGGCATCAGTATGGTGAATTTGCCCGATTTTACATCGCTTGATCAATCTATTTCACTGACGCTCATTGAAAATCGGCAGGTGGGGAACGATATTAAGCTTATCTTCCGTCCAGATGTTAGCAACACAGCACGCTAACTTCGCTTAAGAGGAAATCTATGTTTACCGGAATTATTCAGGCGCTAGGCACTATCCAGAAGTTGGATAACCGCGGAAATGACATTCGCCTTACTGTATCGTCACCTACCTTAGACATGTCTGATGTGGCGCTTGGTGACAGCATTGCCACTAACGGTGTGTGTCTAACTGTTACAGATATGGGCAAAGACTTCTACTGTGCAGACGTTTCAGCAGAAACCATCAAATTGACGGGGTTTGCGCATTATTCATCGGGTTCTACTGTTAATTTGGAAAAGGCAATGCGTCCAACTGACAGATTTGGTGGACATATTGTTTCTGGTCACGTCGATGGTGTTGGTACAGTAACTCAAATCATTAAACACGCCGACTACATAGAATTTTGGGTGAAAGCACCCGAAGATCTTGCCAAGTATATTGCGCACAAGGGCAGTATAACCGTTGATGGGATTAGCCTTACGGTTAATGAAGTTAATGGCGCTGAATTTATGTTGTGGATCATTCCACATACATTAAAAGAAACGATTATGGGCACGTATAAAGTCGGTACAGCAGTTAACCTTGAAGTAGATGTTATCGCACGATACTTAGAGCGGTTAATGCTAGGTGACAAAGCGGCTGAACCGAAAAGCAAAGGCATTGATATGGCATTTCTAGCCGAGAACGGATTTTTAAAAAGATAACCCTACAAGAAGCACAAATTATGGCATTTAACACTACACAAGAAATTATCGAAGACATTCGTCAGGGTAAGATGGTTATTCTGATGGATGATGAAGATCGTGAAAATGAAGGCGATCTGATTATGGCGGCTGAGCATGTCACCCCTGAAGCTATAAATTTTATGGTTACCCATGCACGCGGCCTAGTGTGTTTGCCAATGACGCAAGAACGCTGCCGAACACTGAATTTACCGCTAATGGTAGATAAAAACGAAGCGCAGTTCTCTACTAATTTCACGGTTTCTATTGAAGCTGCTACGGGGGTAACGACTGGTATTTCTGCGGCAGATCGCGCTACGACAATACTTGCAGCGGTTGCTAAAGACGCTAAAGCTACTGACATTGTTCAGCCTGGGCATATTTTCCCACTTATTGCCAAAGATGGTGGCGTGTTAAATCGCGCTGGCCACACTGAAGCAGGGGTCGATTTACCGCGATTAGCAGGGCTTGAGCCTGCAGGCGTGATTGTAGAAATTCTTAATGAAGATGGCACCATGGCGCGCCGCCCTGAGCTGGAGAAGTTCGCCGAAAAGCACAATCTTAAAATTGGTACTATTGCCGATCTTATCGAATATAGAAACTTAAACGAAACCACTATCGAGAAAGTGGCACAATGTAATATGCCAACCGAATACGGCGACTTTGAACTTCACACGTTTAAAGACAGTATTGATAACCAACTGCATTTTGCATTGAAAAAAGGTGACATCAAAGAAGATGAGCCAACGTTAGTACGTGTTCACCTTCACAATACCTTCAGTGATCTTCTCGGCTCGACCCGCGGTATTCATCGCTCGATGACGCTTGCTGATGGCATGCGCAAAATATCAGAAGAAGGCGGTGTGTTGGTACTGTTAGGTAAGGAAGAACATATTGAACATCAAGTACGTCGCTTTGCAGCTGAAGATAGAGGTGAGCGTCCTACTGGTGCAGACTGGCAAGGCTCATCACGCACTATCGGCGTTGGTAGCCAAATTCTAGCATCGATGGGCGTGCACAAAATGCGCTTGTTGAGCAAACCCATTAAATATCACGCCTTGTCAGGTTACGGCCTTGAAGTCGTGGAGTACGTTCACGACTAGTACCGCAGATCGCGCTATTTAAGAGCGTGGAGGGGGCATATCCATCGCAAACACGCGGTGAATACATCCATGTACGCTCCGCCACCGCATCCATGCGGTGGAGGGTTTGCGATGGACATGCCCCCTCCACACCAAAGTGTGCGCAGCTAGTACTTGATGAATAGTTAAAGTTAAATAAACAATCGATTTAGTTTGGGCGTAGTTGTGGTATACTTCGCGCCGTTTTTTCTCGAGGAATGAAACCATGCAGGTAATTGAAGGTAATATCAGAGCAACCGGTAAGAAGTTTGCTATCGTAGTATCACGCTTTAATAGCTTTGTTGTAGAAAGCTTACTAGAAGGTGCATTAGACACGCTAGAGCGTCACGGTGAAGTAAGTGATGATGATATCACGCTAGTACGTGTACCTGGTGCTTACGAGTTACCTGTAGTGGCTAAGAAGCTCGCCGAGAAAAAGTCATTTGATGCCATCATCGCGCTAGGTGCAGTTATTCGAGGCGGCACGCCGCATTTCGATTTTGTTGCTGGCGAATGTAATAAAGGTCTTGCGCAAGTATCACTAGAGTACGGTGTGCCAGTATCATTTGGCGTGATCACAACAGATTCAATTGAACAAGCAATCGAACGTTCAGGGACCAAAGCGGGTAACAAAGGTGCAGAAGCTGCACTAGGCGCGCTTGAAATGGTTAACGTAATCGATGCTGTTGAAAAGCTTTAAGGTAAACATTAAGTGAAAGTTTCAGCTCGTCGTAAAGCCCGTGAATTAGCCCTACAAGGCGTCTATTCATGGCAAATGAGTCACAACGATATCCAGCAAGTTGAACTGGCATTAGCAACCAGTAATGACATGCAAAAGGTGGATATGGCGTATTTTCAAGCTTTGTTGCGTGGTGTAGCACACAATGCAAGCAATCTTGATGCGACAATCAAGCCTTACTTAGGCCGTTTGCCTGAAGAACTGGACGCTATTGAAAAAGCCATTCTTCGCATTGCGACACTAGAGCTGACAGAGCGCATCGATGTGCCTTATCGCGTAATTATTAATGAAGCGATTGAACTTGCTAAGGCTTTTGGTGCCGAAGAAAGCCATAAGTTCATTAATGGCGCATTGGATAAAGCTGTGCGCACATTGCGCAAAGATGAGCGCGACTAACCTTACCGTGGCGGCAAGGATTGCCGCTAAAAGGGTTTAAAAATTACCGTGAAAGAATTCGATCTTATCGGCCGCTATTTCTCAAACAGTGGCCACAAACGCAAAGATGTTGTTATTGGTATTGGTGATGATTGTGCTGTAACAACGGTTCCAGAAAATCAACAACTCGCTGTTACCACAGATACGCTGGTTGCTGGCGTACACTTCTTAAAAGATGCACCTGCCAAATCGGTAGCTTACAAAACGGTTGCCGTAAACTTAAGTGATTTGGCTGCCATGGGCGCCGAACCAGCTTGGATTAGTCTGTCGTTGTCATTACCTGAAGTGAATGAGCCTTGGCTTGACGACTTTGTCAATGGGTTACATGAGCTTACTCAATACTACTCAGTTCAGTTAATTGGTGGTGACACCGTTAAAGGGCCTATGGCAATGACCATTACTGCCCAAGGCTTCATCCCGCCTGGCTCTGAGTTAACGCGAAGTGGTGCTAAGCCTGGTGACTGGGTTTACGTAACGGGGACTTTGGGTGATGCGGGTGCAGGTCTGGACATTCTGCAGAACAATATTGAGGTGGCTGGTGAAGCGAAAGACGTGTTAATAAATCGTCATTACTTTCCCACACCACGAGTGGCTGTAGGTACAGCTATCCGTCGTATTGCAACATCGTGCATTGATGTCTCAGATGGGCTGATCTCTGATTTAGGCCATATTCTTAATGCGTCAAATTGCGGTGCAAATGTGCATGTCGACAGGTTACCGTTATCCAGAGCACTTACTAGTGCAGTTTCACCAGAGCAAGCCATTGAGTACGCATTATCGGCTGGCGATGACTATGAGCTGATTTTTACTGTTGGTGAAGAGCAGCGTGGCAGTCTTGAAACATCTTTGGCGAGTACCAATGTAAAGGCTACTTGTATTGGACAGTTAACGGGGCAGTCTGGTTCGCTTAGTTTGCTTAAAGACAACGTAAAATATACGCCTACCAATCCTTCAGGTTACGAGCACAGCTTTTAGGCTGCACGATGTAAACTTTAAGTACTACGCTAAATAAGAGAAACCATTATGCAAGCAGAGTATCGCGCCAGAGTCAGTATGAAGAATCCGGTACATTTTCTGGCTCTTGGCTTTGGTAGTGGTCTAGTGCCTTTTATGCCAGGTACGTTTGGCTCATTAGCAGCAATCCCTTTGCTTGTTTTATGTGCCAATGTATCGATTATTTCGTTCGTCGCGCTCACACTTATATTTTCTATTGTTGGTATATATCTTTGCGGCAAAACTGCAGATGATATGCAAGTGCACGATCATGGTTCTATCGTGTGGGATGAAATAGCGGGCATGTTTGTGACATTTCTGCTTGTCCCAATCTCGCTGTCTACTTTAGTGATTGGATTCGTCTTATTTCGTTTGTTTGATATTTTAAAGCCTTGGCCAATAGGTATCATTGATAAACGCTTACACGGCGGTACAGGTATCATGTTAGACGATTTAATCGCTGGTGCTATGGCTTGCGGATGTTTACATCTATTAATGTGGTTTTGGCCTGCGTCACTGCAGTTTATATAAGCGTGTGACCCCACACTTACCTAATATAAAAAAGCCCGCGTTTGCGGGCTTTTTGTATGTGCTTAAATTTGTATATGCTTGAATAGGAACTTAGTGAACTCACTTTATTTCGTGAGTTCCTGTATTGCGCTAACGATACCCTTGGTATCCAAACCATGAACGTTATACATTTCTTGCTGTGTACCTTGCAAAATAAAGCTATCAGGCAGCCCTAACATCTTCACTGGCTTCAATACGCCGTTTTGTTGCAAATGTTCCAGTACTGCGCTGCCCGCTCCACCCATGATGCAGCCGTCTTCTAGCGTTATGAGTGCATCGTGTTCACTGGCCGCATTCATTACGGCTTCGCCGTCTAACGGCTTCACAAAGCGCATATCAATAACCGTGGCATTGCATTCTTCAGCAGCTTCTATTGCATAAGGTAATAAACAACCAAAATTTAAAATAGCGACGCGCTTGCCATCATCCACACTTGATGAACGTATCAGACGAGATTTACCAATCTCAAGTGCCGACATTTCCTCATCTGGTGTAATGCCCATACCAGCGCCACGCGGATAACGCACCGCTGCTGGTTTTTGAAGCTTGTGGCCTGTATAGAGCATTTGTCTGCATTCATTTTCGTCCGCAGGGGCCATAATCACCATGTTAGGGATACAGCGCAAAAAGGCGATATCAAATGCGCCCTGGTGGGTTGGGCCGTCAGCGCCAACAATGCCCGCTCTATCAATCGCGAATAACACAGGTAAATCTTGAATGGCGACATCGTGAATGAGCTGATCATAAGCGCGTTGTAAAAATGAAGAGTAAATTGCTACAACCGCGTTCATGCCATCTTTTGCTAATCCTGCACCGAACGTGACGGCGTGCTGCTCTGCGATGGCAACATCAAAGTATTGGTCTGGGAATTGCTGCGAGAACTCAACCATTCCTGAGCCTTCGCGCATCGCGGGAGTAACAGCCATCAACTTAGGATCTTGGGCTGCCATATCGCATAACCACTTACCAAAAATAGCCGAATAGGTAGGGGCTGAAGGTTTTGATTTAGGAAGCGCATTATCAGCAGGGTTGAATTTAGGCACAGCATGAAACTTGATAGGATCCTGTTCGGCTACGGCATAGCCTTTTCCTTTTTTAGTTACTACATGCAGCAACTGAGGGCCTTCAAATTTACGCATATTGCGCAAGGTATCGACAACAGCGTTAACATCATGGCCGTCAATTGGGCCGATATAGTTAAAACCTAATTCTTCAAAAATGGTACCAGGTACTACCATGCCTTTTAAGTGCTCTTCAGCACGGCTGGCGAACTCTTTAATAGGCGGCACATTACTTAGCAGCTTTTTGCCACCATCACGAATAGAGTTAAAGAAATTACCGGTGAGTAATCTAGCCAAATGACTATTTAATGCACCTACATTCTCAGAAATCGACATTTCGTTGTCATTAAGCACCACAACCATGTCTTTTTTGATATCGCCAGCGTGGTTCAGTGCTTCAAATGCCATACCTGCTGTCATAGCGCCATCGCCAATAACGGCAACTACTTTGCGGTCTTTGCCTTCTTTTTCCGCGGCAACCGCCATTCCCAGGGCTGCACTAATTGAGGTAGACGAATGACCCACTGCAAAGGTGTCATAATCGCTCTCTGGAGGCCATGGGAAGGGATGCAATCCATCTTTTTGACGGATTGTGCTCATGCGCTCGGCACGACCGGTGAGAATTTTATGTGGGTAGGCTTGGTGCCCAACATCCCACAATAATCGGTCGAATGGTGTGTTATACACGTAGTGCAGCGCCACCGTTAATTCGACTGTACCTAAGCCTGAGGCAAAATGGCCACTTGTTTGGCTTACGCAATTAAGTAAATACTCACGCAACTCATCAGCTAACTCGCGCAGCTTGTCTTGAGGCAGCTGTCTCAGCTTTTCTGGTGTTTGCGCAAGCGCAAGCGTTGGGTAATGTTGGAGATCTAAACTCATGTACTTATTATCTTTTTCAACATGGCGCGTGGCTAGTGGTCGCGTTTTACCAAAAGCTCGCTAAACGCAATTAAACTGTCTGTATTGTAGGGTAAACGCGACAAGGCTTGAAGTGCATTATTATGAAGAACTTCTAACTCTTGCTTGGCGCCATCTAGGCCCAACTTGGCGGGAAACGTGTTCTTGCCTAGTGCCTGATCTGAGCCAGCAGGTTTTCCTAACTGCTCACTACTGCCTTCAACGTCAAGAATATCGTCTTGAACTTGAAATGCTAGACCTATATCAGCCGCGTAAGCCATTAAATCGGCCTGAGCTTCAACAGTAAGGTCTTCGCTCACTATAGCTATCATTTCTATACACGCTTTCAACAGCGCACCTGTTTTTAATTTGTGCAGCTGTTTTAATTCTTCGAGTGAAATGGTTTTGCCAGTACTTGCCAGGTCTATCGCCTGGCCACCACACATGCCCAAATAGCCAGCACTTTTTGCAAGAATAGAAAGCAAGTTACTGCGCTTAGTTTGTGCATAATTGCTCAGTGGCGCATCTGCTAGCACACTAAAAGCAAGTGACTGGAGCGCATCACCAGCAAGAATTGCCGTGGCTTCGTCAAAGGCAATATGACAGGTAGGCATGCCGCGGCGCAGGTCATCGTCGTCCATGGCTGGCAGATCATCGTGCACTAAGGAATACGCATGAATACACTCGATGGCCATACTAATCGCCATTTGGTCTTTCTTTGGCACGTCTAGCGTGTTGCCCACTACCTGAACAAGAAGCGGACGCATGCGCTTACCGCCGGCGAGCAACGCGTGACGCATTGCGTCTTTTAGTCGCGGAGCGTAATCGGGTAACTCGTCAATTAGTGTAAGAAGAGATGCATCAGTCTGTTGTTTCACTTGCTGATGCAAAGCGGAAAAATTCATAGATTACCTGTTAGTTAAAAATGAACGATTTAAGGCTGTTCACTTTCAGGAAGCGTTTCTAATGTGTCGTTACCTTGCTCGCTAAGCAGTATTTTTACTTTTTGCTCAGCATTTTCAAGCGACTTTTGGCCTTGGCGAGATAATGCGATTCCGCGTTCGAACTTTTCCAATGCTACATTGAGTGGCAAGTCACCGTTTTCCATATCGTTCACGATGGCTTCTAATTCCGCAAGGGTTTCTTCAAAAGAAGTTGCGTCTTTTTCAGTCGTCATAAAATTCACTCAATTTTGTGGCCAAATTACATGTACGCGCACATTAACTGAGGGGTGCACATGGGTCAAATGGTTTGTCCGTATATTGCCTATAACGATGCAAAAATCGAACAATCGGTAAACTCAGTGGGTAGTGAAAGGTAAAAGGGCGTACCAAATTAAATGTGCTATAGTCCTCAAAATAGGTGGCAATGCGAAACATTGTTTTACGCAATCAGCGTTGCATTCCTTTTGCAAATTGCTACCACACTGAAATAAATGTGATATTTTTCAATAATGTCGTTTTAGTATTTTAATACTTTGCCGATAGAATACATGTACATCAATAGCACTGTCTGCACATAAATGAGGAAGAGTGAGTGGATTTAGCAACCGTCATAGGTATGTTGGGCGCCATCGGTTTCATAGTAATGGCTATGATATTAGGCGGCAGCATGAGCATGTTCATAGACGTGCAATCTATACTTATCGTTTTCGGTGGAACCTTATTCGTAGTCTTATCTCAGTTCACCCTTGGCCAATTCTTTGGCGCAGGTAAGGTGGCGGGTAAGGCCTTTATGTTCAAAATTGAGTCGCCAGAAGAGCTTATCGAAAAAATCGTAGAAATGGCAGATGCGGCGCGTAAAGGTGGGTTTCTTGCACTCGAAGAAGCTGAGATATCGAATGAATTTATGCAAAAAGGCGTAGACATGCTAGTTGACGGACACGATATTGAAGTGGTTCGTGCAACCTTATCCAAAGACATCGCAATGACAAGCGAACGGCATGACTTTGGCGCGTCTATCTTCAAAGGTATGGGAGACGTAGCGCCAGCAATGGGGATGATAGGTACCCTAATTGGTCTTGTAGCCATGCTGTCTAACATGGATGACCCCAAGGCTATCGGCCCTGCAATGGCGGTTGCACTTTTGACTACGCTATATGGTGCCTTCTTTGCCAACGTAGTGTGTTTACCTATTGCATTTAAACTTGCTGTACGCGCAGGTGAGGAAAAGCTTAACCAGAGTCTTGTATTAGACGGTATTGTCGGTATTGCTGATGGCCAAAATCCACGCGTAATTGAAGGTGTGTTGAAGAACTATCTTGCAGCTAGCAAACGCGGTGCCGCCGAGGAAGAATAATGGCCGAAGAAGAATGCCCCAAATGTCCCCCCGAGGGGCTGCCCGCTTGGATGGGAACATTTGCAGACCTAATGTCTCTGTTGATGTGCTTCTTCGTGTTACTTCTGTCATTCTCCGAAATGGATGTCCTCAAGTTTAAGCAGATTGCGGGCTCGATGAAGTTCGCCTTTGGTGTGCAAAATAAAATTGAGGTTAAAGACATTCCGAAAGGAACAAGTGTTATCGCCATGGAGTTTAGACCGGGTAAACCTGACCCAACGCCAATTGAATCTATTCAGCAGCAGACCATTGAAATGACACAGCAGATGTTAGAGTTTCAAGCAGGCGATGAAGACTCGGCAGGTGGTCGTCAGAAGCAACGCGGTGAACAACGTGGCGGTCAATCTCAGCAAACTGCCAATGAGTCAGCATCGTCGGCAGAACAAAGCTCTGAACAAACACAAACTGCAGAATTGATGAAGAAAATTGCACAGCAGCTTCAAAAGCAGATTTTGGATGGCTCTATAGAAATGGAGTCGTTGGGACAGCAGATCACCATACGTATTCAGGAAAATGGTTCCTTCTCAGCAGGCTCTGCATTCTTACAGCCACAATTCCAACCTGTTTTAAGAAAGATTGGTGTACTGTTGGCCGATGTACCCGGCGAAATAGAAATTTCCGGACATAGCGATGGGCAGCATATTGCCAATGAGCTTTATCGTTCAAATTGGGACTTGTCAGCACAGCGTGCTGTTGCAGTGGCCGAGGCCATGCGCACTGCGCCTGGTTTTGATGAAAGTCGAATGTCTGTAGTGGGCAAAGCCGATACTGCTCCCGTTGTCGAAAATGCAACTACAGCTCAAGATAGGGCCAAAAATAGGCGGGTAGAAATCAATATCAATCAAGGCAAGCCCATGCTCTCAAAGCCCATCTCAGTCGTAGATGAATAAGCAGTAGTAATTCATTGAGCACAATCAAAAACGGCGCATTTTCAGCGCCGTTTTTTGTGTAGAATATAGATTTTTACTAGCGAGCGAGCGTTGCTCTAAACTGTGGTTTTGACACCACAAGTTGTACAGTACTTATCGTGCGCTCAAGGAACCCACCTTCGCAATATTTCAAGTAGTAAGTCCACATACGCATAAAGCGCTCGTCATAACCGTCTTTTAGCAGTTCGTCTTTAGCTGATATAAACGCTTCATACCAATGATTCAATGTCATTGCGTAATCAATACCAATATCATGTAAATCTCTTATCATCATATCGGTATGCTTTTTCAAATGGGCATTTAATTGATATTGCGATGGTAAAAAGCCGCCTGGAAAAATGTACTTTTGAATAAAATCCACGCTGTTTGAATAGCTATCATAACGTCTATCATCAATGGTAATAGACTGTAGTAGCATCAGGCCATTATCTTTTAAA
Source organism: Alteromonas sp. McT4-15 (assembly GCF_020515205.1). NCBI lineage: Bacteria > Pseudomonadati > Pseudomonadota > Gammaproteobacteria > Alteromonadales > Alteromonadaceae > Alteromonas > Alteromonas sp. McT4-15. Next base: position 6,495 of record NZ_JAJALG010000035.1, on the reverse strand, counting down.
AGCGATGAGCATTTTTCGAAAAAGTTACCTAAGAATTGTTTGCCTACCGCTTCAATCATTTCAATAGAGACAAGCTTGTCGTATTTGCCTTCTAATAATCGGTAGTCTTTTTTCAGCAAGGTAACGCGGTCAGATAGGCCTTCACGGGCGATCCATTCTTGTGCCCACGCATGTTGTTCTTCTGAAATAGTGGTTGTGGTTACTTTGCAGCCATAGTGTTTAGCAGCATAGACGGCAAGACCGCCCCAGCCCGTACCAATCTCAATTAGGTGGTCGCTCTCTTTAAGCTGCAATTTGTCACAAATGGTTTTCAGCTTATAATTTTGTGCCGCATTGAGTGACGTATTCGCGTCGGGGTAAATGGCCGACGAATACATCATGGTGTCGTCCAAAAAACGCGTATACAATTTGTTGCCAAGGTCGTAATGCGCTTCGATGTTCTTCTTAGCTTGGTCGCGGGTATTGCGTCGAGCGAAATGCTGTAGTTTATTTATTGGCATAGAAAGCCATTTAAATTTACTTTCCCACTTATCTAATGTGGGCAGGTTTCGAGCGAAAATACGCACAACCGCGGTAACATCGTTACTATCCCAAAGGTCGTCCATGAACGCTTCGCCTGCACCAACACTACCACCAAGTAGCAAGCGCCTATACGCACTCATATCTTTAATATTCACTGTGGCGCGCAATTCATCATTGTCGTCGCCAAATCGTGCGATCTCATCACCGCATTCTTGAATAATAAGACAACCAAAAGGCAGTTGCTTGAGGCATTGAAGAAACAGATTTCGGCACACTTTATCAGCAAGTGATACCTCTGAAGTTGTGAGTAGTACGGATTCACCAAAAGACATTATTATTGTTCCTGACTCTTTTCTGGGTGTGAATACAAGGGCGTTCTTTTTAAAAATAATTTAAGCGCTTGCCAGTATATTCCCGCCATCGTTTTAATGGTCATACTTGGAATACGTTTCATCGCATTAGAAAGATTCGCTTCATCAAGCTTAAATTTCTGTAAGTTTATACCTGCACTGAATTCTTTATCGTCACGCACGCAGTCCATCGCTAAAGAAAGTGTATGGCTAGGTTGGGAAATTCGCCAGTGATAGGTCATATCCATCGGATTAAAAGGAGAGACATGAAAAGCTTTTTCAGTATGCGCTTGTGTCTTTAAATCTACGAGATAGTGATGGCGCTCATTCCAAGGTGTGTTACTAACTTCGGCTAGAAGATGCGTGAATGTGCCTTGGTCATCGCGAAGATAATAGAAATTGACCGGACTGAAGTACAAACCCCACATGCGAATTTGTCCTAACATGAACACATCACCTTCTAGCGCAACATTATTATTAAGAGACTGCATTTTTTGCAGTACGGCTTGAGCAAGGGGCACATCTTGATCTCCTAGGTAATCTGAACGCTTAAAACGCGCTCGGGCTCTCTTGGAGGTAGAAAAATGTGAGAGGGTACTATCCAATGTTTCAAGCTCATTGCCGCTAAGTTTTAACCAAAATAGATAAATGTCGTAGTCGAATTTATGCTGTGTAGGTTTAAACCGTTGATGGAAAACTGTTCCTCGATATATAGCGCTCTCTATCACAGTGTTTCACCAAAGCGTTCACACACATCTAGTGCACTTCTTACACCATCTTCATGGAATCCGTTGTACCAATAAGCGCCGCAAAAATGAAGATTATCAACGCCGCAAATCTTTCCTCTTTGTTTCTGCGCGTCGACCATTTCGCTACTGTATTGAGGGTGCGCATAGTCATATTGGCCCAATATAGTATCGTTATCGATGCTTGATGTGTTGTTGAGTGTCACGCAGTAAGTCGAAGGCACAGAGAGACGTTGTAAAATGTTCATATTATAGGTCACTGAAGCTGGACGCATTTCTTCGCTACTGTCTTCCTTTAAACGATAATTCCAGCTGGCCCAAGCAAGCTTTCGTTTAGGGAGTTGACGAGTGTCTTTATGCATCACTACATCATTGTTCGCGTATGGAATATTGCCCAGTACTTGTTTATGCCAATCACTTGGTTCAGCAATCATGCGCAATGCTTGGTCGCTATGACACGCAAAGATTACATCGTCGAACAACGCGCTGTTGTTTTGTGCATCAATCACTCGCCACTTGCCTTCGTGTTTTGACACTGATACCACGGCTGTCGATAGCTTAATTTTATCTTTAAAAGCGGCGACAAGGGGGGGGATATATTCACTCGAACCACCCTTTATTGTGTACCACTGAGGGCGATCTGTGATGTTTAATAGCCCGTGATTATTAAAAAACTGCAGGAAGAAGGTCAGAGGGAAACGTCGAGTTTGCTCTAGACTACTCGACCATATTGCCGCGCACATTGGCAGGATATAGTAACGTGCGAAATCATCACTCAGTTGAAGCTCTTCGATAATATCTTGAAGTGTTAATAAAGACGTATCTCGCTTATCAGCAACCATTTGCTTACACGCTTTATTGAACTTTAATATGTCACGCACAATTCGCCAAAAACGAGGGCGCAATATATTGCGCCGTTGTGCAAACAAACTATTTATATTGTTACCGTTGTACTCAATGTTAGCTTTTTCGCTAGTGACAGAGAAGCTCATTTCAGTAGGTTGGTAGTCTACACCCAATGACGTTATAAGCTTGATAAAATTGGGGTAAGTCCAATCATTGAAAACGATGAAGCCAGTGTCTATGTTGTGAACCTCGCCATCGTCTGTGATTTGTTTGGTGGCAGTGTGCCCACCAATGTAATCATTCGCTTCATAAACCGTTATGTTGTTCTGTTTGTTTAGTAAGTGGGCGCAGGTTAAGCCCGAAATGCCAGTACCAATAATGGCTATTTCTTTAGTCATCAGTAATTCTCTTATTATTTTTCTCTCATTGCCAAAGACAATCTTTTTTGAATTGGCGTTGGTAAAATGTGCATAAATCGTAAAATGAGCCCAAACAAGCGAGGAAAGAAAATCGTTTGCTTGTTACTTTCTATTCCCTTAAGCATCGCTTTAGCTGCTTCGCTGGCGGTTATCTTCATTGGCATTTCAAAATCGTTTTTGTCAGTCAACGGCGTTTCAACAAATCCAGGGGATACAGCTTGAACGTCAATACCCTTGTCGTGTAAATCAACTTCAAGCGACTTCGTAAAATAATGTAGAGCCGCTTTACTTGCGCCGTATGCTTGAGAGCGGGTAAAGGGAAGCAGTCGCGCCATGCTGTCTACGATAACTACCTTGTTGCCTTTTTTAAGAATAGGCAAAATGGCATCGACGCAGTGAACAACACCAAAGAAGTTTGGTTCAAATACACGCCTAAACATGTCAGGCTCAAAGTCGTCAACATCGACGTATTCGCATGTGCCTGCGTTTAATATGGCAACGTCAAATGTCTGAGTACGAAGTGCTTCACGTGTGTCTTCTAGTGATGTGACATCGAATTGGCAGGCTTGAATATTTGGATGTTCACTTAAACTGTCCAATACGCTCTTATTGCGTCCGCAAGCAATTACGTTGTAGCCACTATTCGCTGCGTGTTCTGCCAACGCTTTGCCGATGCCTGATGTCGCGCCTGTAATAAGGAGTGTCTTCACGATGCGAGTCTGCCTTTTATCTTTTTGATAACAAAACCTAATACAGGTACGTGCTCATACACCATTTCGCCCACATCGTAATAATCTTTGTGGTATACAATAATGTCATCTTTAATGCCGAGTTGAGTAGTGCCATCAAGAGTGATTATTTTTTTACCTTTTGTAAGCGTTAGTGTCATTGTCCAATTGGCAATATGGGTTACCGAGGAGTCGTTGACTGCGCACTCTAAAATATGGGCGATGTCGAATTTGCAGCTCTCTGCTTGGGTAAGTAAATTGGCAAAGTACTGCTTAACTTCTGTCAGACCCTGATGTGTTGTTATGGGGTCGATGAAAAGAATGTTGTCTGAGTAGATAGACGCCAAGTCATCGGGAGATATTTGACAAATATCTGTGTAAATTTTACAAAAACGACTTATGACATCCATCCAGATTTCCCTCTTAACGAGCGTGTTACATTAAAAATTTAACCTAAAGTCTAACCCGCATTACAAATGTAAGTATTTGCAATTTTAAGGTTGGTGTTTTTTTGTACGCGGTGCAAGTCTTTGATTTAGATATTTCATTTTTTTATTCTTTGTTCACAATACAGAGTCTAGTTACTAAGAGATCACGTTTTAAAGCGAAAGTGTGAAAATTTTTCACATTCGATCCAATTCGTACCCACTTGCGTAGGTAATTTCGTGTTTTCGGAAGTGTAATTTATGAGTGAAGATCGATTTTCATTATTTCCATTGTCTGCGCATCTCTTACCTGAGGGACGTATGGCGCTGCGTATTTTCGAGCCGCGATATTTGAGGATGGTCAAAGAGGCATGCGCTGAAAACAAAGGCTTTGTAATGTGTATGCTCAATGCCAGCGGCGATAAAGACCTCAATGAACATATTCATAAAATAGGAACAATGGCACACGTTGTTGACTTCGATATGTTGGATGATGGGTTGCTTGGCATAAAGGTTGCTGGTTCTAAGTTAGTCGAGGTGTCGGATATTCAAACCGAAAAAGATGGTTTGCGCACAGGTACATGCAAGCCAATGTCGCAGTGGGACTGTACATTAGCACCTCAACAAATAGCGCCTATGGACGAGCGGCTTAAAGAGATTTTTAGCGATTACGAAGAACTTGCATCATTATACGATGCGCCAAAATTTGATTGCCCTAACTGGGTTCTTAATAGGTGGTTGGAGCTACTTCCGGTTGATGGAGCGCAGAAGCAGCACTTTTTGGCGCAGAAAGAATGTACAGGGCTTTTACATTACCTGTCTGCACTCATCGCGTAATGTTGAATGTAAATGTTGCGGGTAATGTACATTACAAAAACGTAATTCAAATTGTGCAATCACTTTATGCCAATTCGCCGTAGAATATCAGAACCAAAACGGAAAGGCGGACGAATCATATGTTAGTTGGAATTCCATTGGAACAAAGCAATAGCACAATCAAACCTAAAGAGTGTGCTACAGAAATGTCTGATTACCTTGTAGCGGTTGCGGACGACAGATGTAAGCGTTCATTTGCAAGAGTGTTTAATTACTTCGCACCTCGTTTACGTTCATACGCATTAAAGCAGATGGGTAACGAAGCTTTGGCGATGGAGTTGGTTCAAGATACTATGTCGAATGTGTGGCAAAAGGCGCACTTATTCAATGCAGAGAAGGGCTCGCCTTCTACGTGGATTTTCACCATTGCGCGCAATATTCGATTTGACATGCTCAGAAAGTTACAAAACAGAAAAGAGGATGTGTGCTCTGATGACTTATGGCCTGTGCTGTGCGAGCAGACTGCCGACGCAAATGAAGCTCCGCTTGACGAGCAGGTTACACTAGAGCAAATTGGTTACTTATTTGAATCACTGCCTGTTAAACAAAAAGCGGTGGTGGAAGCGATTTATATCGATGGAAAGTCACAGCAAGAGGTGGCAGACGAGTTATCGATACCACTAGGTACGGTGAAATCAAGAACTCGTCTAGCGCTTCAGCGTTTAAAGGTAATGCTACACGACAATGATTAAGTTTCACCCAACACCTCGACAACTTAGCGAATTTGTCGAAGGCGGTCTATCTCCAGCGATATCTCTCATGGTCGCAGCCCACTGTGATATGTGCAGTAGATGTAGATCTCAAGTCGAGTTGGAAACAGAGGCACTGGCCGCACAGTTGATGTCAGATGTAGATGCATTCGGTGATGCTGGTGCCGCGTTTGGTGACATGTTGTCATCCATTACTTCTGAGTCTGACGACGCTCAAATCAGCCAAGATGATGTGCTCTATGACGGCGACTTTGACGACACAGATGTTGTTGTCAGCACTCGTCCCTACCGAGAGAGCATTCCCGCTCGAGTTAAAACTCAAAATACATCAAAGTCCAGCACCATCGAGCTTGATGGTCGCTCATTTAAACTTCCGCGTACGTTGCAACGCTACGTGACAAAAACGGGAAATTGGTCAAGCCTAGTTGGTAAATTGTGGCAGGCTCCAGTTGATTTAGGTAATCAGGGCGTTGCGAACTTTATATTTATGGGGCAGGGGGGAAGTGTTCCTGAGCACACCCATAGAGGTACAGAGTACACGCTTGTTATTGACGGTGAATTCAGTGATGGACTTAATTCTTATGACACAGGGGATTTTATCTATATGGACGGTGATAAAACGCACACACCAAGAGCTGATGCAAAAGAAGGGTGTTTAGTGTTTAGCATTGTAGACCAGCCACTTCATTTTACATCGGGTCTAGCGCGTTTGTTGAATCCTTTCAGCCACCTCTTTTTTAGATAGCCTCGGTAAACAAAAAAACGCACTATTAAGTGTAATGCCGATCAGTTAAGAATTTAATGATCGGTTGACCGATCTTTTCAAGGCTTCAAAATCCGGTATCAGGTAACTGATATCGGATTTTTTTATGG
>NZ_JAJALG010000034.1:0-42996 GCF_020515205.1 Alteromonas sp. McT4-15 | reverse complement strand
CATGCGACAGTGGAAAGCTGCACTCAAATGGTACAGCTCCATAGTAGACAGTGCATGGGCCGGAAGCACATGGAATTAAATTCGTGGGGATCCCTCAGGTGTAGACCTGTTTGATGTGAAAGCGCTCTTGGTTTTCATATAAATAGGCTTCCATTTTATCAACGGTTTTTTCCACTTCATCCAAGGTGAAATTCTGCGTTATATGGTAGTTAAGCCAAACACGCTCTTGGTTATTATTACCTTCATCGTCACCTGTTACTGCACCCATAGGAATTACCGTAGAACCCAGAATAAGTAAGGCGATAAGGCAGGTTTTACCCTGATTTTTTAACATCCAGCCTAACGCTTTACCATAACCACTGATGTATTTGGGCGTTGTAGGTGTTTTCACCACAGGAATAGCAACTTTAGTGGTGAGTAGTGGTATTAGCGTTTTAGCAATAAATAGCGATGCAAAAAGTGAAAGGCAAATAGCAACGGCAACGTGCTCAAGAAATATGGTGACATCAATTTTGACACCAATAATGTTGGGCAAAAACACAATAGCAGTGGTGGCGGTGCCTGCAATAACCGCAAGGCTGACTTTATTCACGCCAATCTGCGTGGCACGGGCAATATTGTTATCTTGTTGACGCTCTTGAAATACGCTTTCGGTAATTACCACTGCGTTATCGACCAGCATCCCTACGGCCAGCATGAGTCCCATTAACGACAATATGTTTAGGGTATAACCTAACAAATACATTACACCTAACGTGATGCAGATAGAGAAAGGTACCGAAAGCACAACAATTAGCGTGGTGGTAAGCTGTCGCAAGAATAAGTAAAGCACAATCACTGAAAGCAAAGCGCCAAGTAGTCCCGCGTTAAGCAAGTCGCTAAGTGAAGACGTAACACTTTTGGCAGTGTCATCCATTACAAACAAGCTAATACCGTTGAATTCAGGATCTTCTTTAGCCGCTTCGATAACTTTCATCACCGCGTCAGAGACCTCAACTAAATTGCTGCCCGACTCACGGAATACGTTAAAGCCTACAGCAAAAGTACGATCAAGGTGTCGGCCTTCGTTGCGTTCTGGTAACTCGTAAGTCACAGTTGCTATATCCGATAAGCGCACATTGCGTGTAACCCACATGTTTTTAAAATCGTTCACGTCGGTAAATTCTCCGGTTGGGTTAACCAGAATTTTTTCACCGTTGTTATACATGTAGCCTGCAGTTAATGAGAAGTTTGCGCCCTGTAAAAGTTGCTGCAAACGCTCACTATCAATTTGATAGGTCGTCATTTTCTTTGGATCGAGGCGAATAGTAATTTGTCGCTTCATAGTGCCGTATAATTCTACTTTCGACACGCCAGGAACACGTTCTAATGGGCGCTTTAAGTTGCGATCGAGCAAGTCGTACGCGTTTGATAGGTCTCTGTCACTTGATACGCGCAACTGGAAGATGGGCATATCATTAGTGTTGAACTTGTACACCATAATGCGCTCAATATCGTCGGGCAACTCATGGCGAATAGCGTCGACCTTCTCTCGCGCTTCAATACTTTTTGCTTTTAAGTTTTCATCCCAATCAAATTCAACAATAACTTCGGCCATATTGTCATATGAGCGCGCTCGAAGCCGCTTTATCCCTGACATTGTGGCTATTGCTTCCTCGACGGGGCGTGTGATCATAGTTTCAATTTCTACCGGTGTTGCATCAGGGTAGGGAATTTGAACTACCATTTCTGGAATATCGATACCGGGAAACTTCTCTAACGGCAACAGTCGACCCGATACCAAACCAAACAACAACATCGACAAGAACAACATGCCAATAGTAACGGGCTTATTCAGTGCAAATCGTGCTAATGCTGCACCAATTCCCGCTATTTTGCCTAGCTGTGGCGTGTTGGCGTCACGCTGGTTTTGAGATGGTGTGCTCATAACACACCTCCTTTTTGTACAGCATCGTGTTGTGCGCTAGGTTCGTCGCTGCTCACCGGAGCCAGCACCTTTTTGGTATCGAACAAGCTGTATAGCACCGGTAGAAGGATTAAGGTTAGCAAACTGGCAAACAACAGGCCGTAAATGACGGTGATGGCCATTGGCGTGCGAATTTCAGCGCCTTCGCCCAATCCAAAGGCCATGGGCAGTAAACCTAAAATGGTGGTCAGCGTGGTCATTACGATAGGGCGCAAACGTGTTTTAGCAGCATCGATAATAGCCGATTGTTTTTCCATACCCTGACGGCGTAGTTGGTTAATGCGATCGACAAGAACAATAGCGTTATTCACCACAATACCGCACAACATGATAAGTCCTATAAACACAACAACGTTTAGCGGCGTACCCGTTAGCCACAGTCCATATACTGAACCGGCGCCCGCCAGTGGTACAGCAAACAATATCAGCAAAGGGTGTAATAGCGACTCGAACTGTGATGCCATCACCAGATATACCATAAATACTGCCAGCGCTAGCGCGAATTGCAGCGAACGGAAGCTGTTTTGCATATCTTCACTTTGACCCGTAACCTGTGCACTTAGTGATAAAGGCAGTTGTGTCTCATCTAACACCTTATTGGCAATTGCTACCGCTTCATCTAACTTACCTTGCGCAAGGTTCGCAGACACAAGCGCAACACGTTGTTGACCTACACGAGTGATTTCACTGGGTCCCACACTCATGAATACGTCAGCGACGGCACTGAGTGGAATAGGCTGGGATGCGCCAGGATTTACTACAATAGCGCGCACACTAGCGATGTCATTACGTTGGTTTTCAAACGTACGTACTAGCACATCTACTTTTCTGTCTTCAACACTGTATTGGGTGGCAACACGACCGCCCACTTTCGCCGCAATTAGCTCAGAAACGGTTGCTGCATCAAGTTCCAAACGTGCAAGTTTAGCGTGGTGAAATGCAATTTTTAGTTCAGGGTTGCCATCGCGGATACTGGTGGTTACATCAGCAAAATTTGGATAGCTGGCTAACTTTGTCGCAATTGCATCGCCATACTGTTGAAGTTGGTTTAAATCATAACCGGCAACTTCAATTTGGATAGGCGAGGCAAAGCTAAAGAGTTCAGGCTCAGAAAACGTGGCTTGGACCTGAGGCATAAATCCAAGATGGTCGCGAAGTTGTTGTTTAACAGCAAGCATGTCTTGCTCTGTCGCGTTAGGTTTCATCACAATGTTAAGACGACCCCAATGATCACCGCCTTGGTTTGGCGCCGCACTTATCAAGCTACCTGTACCTGACATGGCATAAGTGCGCAGCACCATGCTCTGGTCAGAAGAAGCACCCGAAACAGGTTGAACAGCCACTTGAGCCAACTCGTTCATTACTTCGTCGGTACGAGTAAGAGGTGAACCCGCGGGTAGCGTTACTTCAACCGAAAATTCACCTTGAGAAAGCGTAGGGATAAGCTCCATGCCTAGTTTCGGCACTAAGGTAACCGCGCCTGCAGCAAGTGCGAAGGCAGTGAAAAGGACAAATACTCTTGCACGCAAACTAACCTTCAGTAGTTTTTCGTAACCAGAGGCAAGGACATCGAAGCTTTTGTTGAAAATAAAGATAAGCGGCGTAAACGCAAAACCAAGCAGCTTGCTAATGATTTGCCAAGTGCCTATCGCAACTGTGACAATTGCCGCAAGCAGCAATGAAACTAGCTTTAATACTAAGCGCACAGGAAGCGTAATGTAGTACCCTATTTTCCCAAGTAGCGATGTGGGGAAGGGGGCTGGTGCACTTGTAAAGGTGTCTTCGTGATCTAGCTGTTGCTTTTTCTTCTTATGCGCCATTGCAGGAATAAGCGTAAGGGCAACGACAAGTGAAGCAGCAAGTGCAAACGATACGGTTAATGCTTGGTCTCTAAACAATTGACCAGCAATACCTTCAACAAAAATGAGTGGCACAAACACAGCCATGGTGGTTAGCGTTGAGGCCACAATGGCGCCAGATACTTCTTTTGTACCTTCACTGGCGGCGAGCGCTTCAGCGTTATTTTCGCCCAACGCATTTTTGTGCTTTTTGTGACGATCGATATTTTCAAGTACCACGATACTGTTATCAACAAGTAGGCCAACAGCTAAGGCGATACCACCAAGACTCATCATATTTAAGCTTATGTCGTTGGCGTACATCAGGTTAAATGTGGCAATTACGGATACTGGAATAGACACAGAGATAATTACTGTAGCCCAAAAGTCTTTAAGGAACAGATAAAGGACTAACATAGCCAGCACGCCACCAATAATGGCTGCCGACTTTACGTTGTCTATCGCTTGTTTGATAAACACACTTTGGTCGTATATTTGTGCCAATGTATAGTCTGTGGGAAGGTTTTGGTTAACCTCATTTAAACGATTTGCTACTTTTTGAGCCACATTGACTGCATTCGCATCACCTTCTTTGTAGATGGCAATCTCAACACCCTCGCTCCCGTTAAAACGCGTAACAACGTCGCGGTCTTTGTAGGCACTTTCGACAGTAGCTACATCTTTTAACTGAATATTTTTGCCTTCAAAACGGCCAATATAGAGATTCTTAATATCATCTAGGTTTTCGAATTGATTGAGGGTACGCACTAAGAACGCCTGCGCTGCATTATCGATGCGACCGCCCGCAGCATTAATGTTTTCAGTGCTTACGCGGTCAATAATAGTCGTGATAGGAATCGAAAGCTGACTGGCTTTTTGTTGATCGATAAGAATGTGGATCTCATTCTCTAAGCCACCACCTACACGCACGGCAGCAACGCCTTCTACTGATTCTAGCGAGCGTTTTACTTGTTGCTCTGCGTATAAGCGAAGCCGCTTCATTTGCTCAACTGTTAAATTGGCATTGTCTGTTTGAGCGGTTAGCCCCAATTTAATAACCGGGTCAAGGCTGGGGTTAAAACGCAGTAATCGAGGCTTTTCAATGTCCAAAGGCAACTGCAGTACATCAAGCTTCTCTCGTACTTCAAGGCTGGCAAAGTCCATGTCTGTACCCCAAGCAAAAGAAAGTACGACATCAGATTGTCCTGCGCGGGAGGTAGAGGTGACTTTTCTTACACCTTTAACCACACCGATTGCTTCTTCAATAGGTTTTGAAACTAGTTGTTCTACTTCACCTGGTGCGGCACCGTCGTAGTCGGTGCGAATAGTAAGGGTTGGGTATGACAAATCTGGAAGTAAGTTAACTGACAATCTGCCTAGCGAGACCATTCCAAATAGCAGTACAGCAAAAGTAAACATACTGACTGCTACGGGACGTTTTACGGCGATATCAACAATACGCATGATATTAACTCCTCGATTCGCCAGTTTAGCTGTTAACTACTTCAACAGGAGCACTGTCTTTCAAGTTCTGGTGTCCGGCTGTTACCACTTCTTCGTTGCCTTCTAGGCCACTGATAACTTCAACCACTTCGTTATTTTCAAAACCAGTCGAAACGTTCACTTTTTTTACTTTGCCGTTATCAACAACAAATACACTATGGCTGTTATCTATAGTGACAAGTGCTCGGCGTGGTAGCAAAGTGGCATTTGCGTGTGTTGCATACTCAAGCGATACGTCAGTAAACATACCTGCTTTTAAGCGATTGTCTTCATTTGGTACTTTAAGTGTTACCTTAAATGTGCCAGTTGCCGCGTCGATAACTGGGCTAATGCGTTCAATGTTTGCGTGAATCGCGTGATTACCCAATGCCGCTACAGTAAGCGTGGCACCTTGTCCTACCGTGACATTGGGTAGTTCGTTTTCAGGTAGGTAAACCACGCCTTGTAAGTTGCGCAGTTGCACGATATGAAACATGCGTTCACGTTGGAACGATTCGGTTAGGTTGCCTACTTTGGCATTGCGCGAAGCAACATAACCACTGATAGGCGCGGTTATCGTCGTTTCTTTTAAATCAAGTTCTGCTAAGCGAACAGAGGCTTTTGCTGATTCGTACTGAGCCTTAAGCTTGTCGTAAGTATCGTCACTGATAAGCTTTTTAGAGTAAACTTTGTTTACTTTATCGAGTTCGCTTTCAATGCCCGTCAAGTCAGCGTTTGCTTTGGCCAAGTTTAACTCATAACGACGTTTATCAAGTTGTGCTAACACTTGACCTTTTTCTACATAGTCGCCTTCTTCCACGAAAATGTCTTCGATGATCCCAGAAGCTCTTGCAACCACAAAAGCTTCTTCACGCGCTTCTAAAATCGCCGTCGTGTCATAGGTCGACGTAATATCGCCAGTGCGAATGCTTTGTGTTTCAACAGGAATAGCAAAAACGGTTTCTTCTACCACCTCAGGAGTCGCGCTACTGTCTACTGCATCAGCGTCTGAACACGCTGTCATCGACAGTGACAGGGCAGCTAAAGTTGTGCCTAAAACAAGAGTGCGGAAAGTGTGAGTAGCGAAAACAGGTGTTGTACGTTGTATAGTATCCATGGTCAAAAGCCCTAACGTTGTAGTCGTTATATAATAATGACCGTTTACAGCAGCTAACATGCCAAAGATGTTAACTAATGTTAAAAGGCTTAATAATCAATAGGATACATGTGTAACAAAGGGTTTTAATAAAAAAGCCAACCCTAAAGGTTGGCTTTTTTCACTAAGCGATAGCGAGATTGACTATGTTTAAGTTCATTACACTAAAGTATAGCTGGTGGTTATATCCACGTTACCGGTTAGCATTAGCATTACAGAACAATATTTTTCCGCTGAAAGCTGCACTGCGCGTGCAAGGGCTTTTTCGCTTATGCCTTCACCCGAAACGGTGTAATGCGCATGAATTTTTGTAAATACACGCGGTGGCTCGTCAGCGCGAACAGCCTCTAATTCACACTCGCATGAGGTAATATCAAAACGTCCTTTTTTGATTATATCTACCACGTCAACGCTTGAACATGCACCTACAGCAACCAATACCGACTCCATAGGGGAAATCGCCTTGCCGCTGCCATCCATAACTGTTTTATAACCACTGTCAGTGGTGCCAGTGAAAGTAAGGTCTTTATCCCAAGAAACATGCGCTTTCATTGTATGTCCTAATCGTTTGTATTGTTTAATCGAATAGCATCAGGGCTAAGAGTAATTTTTTTCTGCTTATATAACGCACCAAGCGCTTTTTTATAGGCCGCTTTGCTTACATTAAAATGAGAGTAAATAGCTTCAGGGGCACTTTTATCCGTTAGGGTTGAAATACCACCATGAGCCTCTAAGTCCTCTAGAATCGCTTGCTGAAGTGCGTCACGGCCACTTTTGTCTACGCGCTGTAAGGCAACGTCCACTTTTCCATCTTCACGAATAGTCTTAATAACCCCCTCGGTTGCTTGTCCAACCTTTAGTGGTTTAAATGCATCGCTATGGAAAATTAGTCCAAGGCTTTGTTCGTTAATAACAACTTTAAAGCCTAATTCCGTTTTGGCGTAGACCAAGCAAGATACGACGTCGCCCTCATTGAGGTACGCACTGTTTTCTTTTAAGAAGTAGTGCAGCTTAGTTGCACCCAAAATACGTTTGGTTTTATCATCAAAAAAGGTGTGCACGACGTAATACATGCCAGCACTTATTGGCTGCGCTTGATAATCGTTGGGCACAAGAAGGTCGTTATCAAGCCCCCAGTCGAAAAACGCACCGAAGTTGGTGGCAGAAACCGCTTTTAATATTTTTGTTTCGTCTACCTGAATTTTAGGTGTTTTAAGCGTTGCATACAGTTCGCCACGTTGATCGGTAGCCACGAACACCGATAATTCATGACCCTCTGCTAGTTCCCCTTCAACTTCATCAAGACTAAGCGTCACCGTTTGCTGCTCGTCTTGCTCAGCATTGTAAACGTTGTCTTGTGCACCAACGTTGGTGACAATAGGTGCTAAAGCGTAGCCAAAAGGGTATTGGCCCATGACCTGCAATGTATTAATTTTTCCAATATTTATCATTAGAACTGACTTTTTAAAAAGAACAGGTAACATGATACTGGATTGAGGGTAAGAGCTAAACCATTATGAAGTTAAATTGCGATTTAGGTGAAAGTTTCGGTGCATGGTCAATGCCTGTTGAAAGCGATATTATGGCGCTTATCGACCAAGCAAACATTGCGTGTGGCTTTCATGCAGGCGACCCACAAGTGATGAAATCATCGTTAAGCTTGGCTGCATCACATAATGTAGCTGTTGGTGCACATCCATCATACCCGGATTTGCAAGGCTTTGGTCGACGGAGCATGATAATTCCAAGCGACGAATTAATTGCCATGATTCAATACCAAGTAAGCGCGCTAAGCGGCATGGCTGCACTTTGCGGCACCAGTGTGGCTTACGTCAAACCCCATGGTGCGCTTTACAACGATATGATGAAAGATAGCGCTATTCGCCACGCAGTAATGAAGAGCGTGGCTGAAATGGGTAAAGGCGAATTAGCGCTAATGGTTCAAGCTACTCGTCACAATGATGTGCTTCGTCATGAAGCCAGTGCTTTTGATTTACCGTTATTGTTCGAGGCCTTTTCGGATAGAAGATATACCGATGAGGGGCTACTGACACCGCGGACTATGGACGGGGCGGTGTTAAAAGAGCAAGACGCACTGGCCCAGGCAGAGCAAATGATAAAACATAATACCGTGACTACCGTATCAGGAAAAACCTTGGACATTGAAGCCGATAGCCTTTGTGTGCACGGTGATACCGCCGGGGCGGTAGAAATAGCGCGCCAAATTAAAGCAATTGGCTAAAATAACTCTACAATTCAATATCATTGCCTCATTAAGAACACATTTATCAAGGAAAGTACATGCAATTGTTTGGCGACATAAAGCGGCTAACGCCGGTGGGTGTTGACGCTGTCATACTCTACTTTAAAGACGATACATTAGATAAAGCGAATGCCGCATGTCAAAGGTGGCTGGCAATGATTGATAGCGCTGTTCAAAGCTCAATCAACTCACCACTTTGGTTAAAAGAATGTGTGCCATCTTACGACAGCCTGTTGCTTGTTTTTAATATTGAAGACATCGACACCCATGGTGTTTATGCATGGTTGAGGGCGCTTTCAACTCGTCAGGCAGCAAATGAAGGCGTGGAAAATCAACATGTTTCAGCGTTACCACACAGTGCCACTAAAACCATACCTGTGTGGTATGGCGCTCCGAGTGCTAGTGATTTAAGTGTGGTGAGTAAGAAAACGTCATTAAGTATTGATGAGATTATCGCGCTGCACACAGGCTGCACATTTACTGTTTACGCCGTTGGTTTTGCACCAGGTTTCGCCTACATGGGAGAATTGCCCGAGGTTATGGCATGTTCGCGTTTAAGTACGCCAAGAAAACGCGTGCCAAAAGGTGCAGTTGCAATCGCAGATAGACAAACAGCGGTGTATCCCAGTGACTCACCAGGTGGTTGGAACCTATTGGGACTGACGCCACTAAGTATGGTGAACCATAGCGAAAATGAAAGTACGGCGTTGCTTAAAGCTGGCGATACAGTGAAATTTACTGCCATATCAGAAGAAGAGTTTTACGCATATCATGAAGGTTGAAATTGTCGATAAAGGGTTATTTAGCCTCATTGTTGATAACGGTCGCGTAGGGCGACAAAGGGATGGATTTAGTCAATCTGGTCCAATGGATGAAGACGCATTTTTATGGGCCAATTTTCTTGCGTTTAATTTAGACAACACACCTTGTATTGAGGCCATGGGTACATTAACCGCGCGCTTTAGTAGTCATTGCATAATTGCCGTAACAGGAAGGGCAGTTAAGGTGACAATAAACGGTCACGAACAGCCAAGTTATGAGAGTTTATATGTTACTGCTGGCGATGAAGTTACCTTTGGCAGTGAATATATGGGAAGTAAAGCATATTTAGCAATTTGTGGTAGTTGGGACACGCCACTCTTTGCCAATAGTGCATGTACGGTATCACGAGAATTATTGGGGGGACTGCACGGTAACGGCAGTGCGCTCGCCAATGGCGATAGCTTTAATGTGAATGAAAATACGCTTTCAAAAGTTAAGAGTGCAACAGTACGTACTTTGGCATTTGAAAAACGTGTTAATTATAGCTTAGATGCGCCAATTAGACTGATACCAGGATATCAGTTTGAACAGTTTAGTGGTGTCGCACAGCGTATCTTTGTAACGAGTGACTATACGGTTACGTCGTCTATTGATCGCATGGGCTACCGACTGCAAGGCCCTGACGTAGCCTGTAGCCATAATAAACTTCGCTCTGAGGCAGTCCACATTGGCGCTGTACAGGTACCTCCTGACGGGCAACCCATCGTTATGATGAGAGATAGACAAACCTTGGGGGGCTACCCCAAGTTGGGGTGTGTGAATCCATTAGATATAAACAGATTAGCCCAGGCCGTGCCGGGAGAGAAGGTTAGTTTTACCTATCAGAATCATGAGGCGGCGAGGGCAGACAACTTATTGTCACTGTGTCGTCGACGCCAATTACAAGGAGAATTACTGTGACTATTGCATTTTTAAATGGCGAGTTTTTACCGCTTTCTGAAGCTAAGATATCTCCTATGGATAGAGGGTTTTTATTCGGTGATGGGATTTATGAAGTCATACCTACCTATGCGGGTAAAGCGGTGGGGTTCAACGGTCATATGGCACGTATGGCAAACGGGTTGAGTGCTATAGACATTGCTAATCCCTATTCAACTGGCAAATGGGGCGACATTCTTTCGCAATTGGTTGATGAAAACCAACACATTTTCACAAGCGGCAATATTGGGGTGTATTTTCATATTAGTAGGGGAGCTGATGTAAAGCGTTTTCATGCATACCCCGAAGATATTGCACCTACAGTATTTGGTTTTGCGTTTGAGATAGCCCCGCCCCAACCAACCGATAAAGCGCTAGCAAAGCCGTTTAAGGTGGCGCTAGAGCAAGATAAACGCTGGCAACGATGTCACATAAAATCTACGTCGCTGTTAGGAAACGTTATGCACTTTCAATCAGGTGTTGAGGCCGGCGTCAACGAAACCATCTTGTATAACCGCGACAAAATGGTTACAGAGGCAAGCTCTTGTAATGTATTTATCGTAAAAGATGGCGTAATTACTACACCGCCACTAAATAATGAGTTGTTGCCCGGTATAACGCGTGCTATTGCAATAGAAGCGTTCAATCGAGCAGGTCTAAATGTAGCTGAAGCATGGTTCAGCAAAGAGGAATTACTAAACGCTGATGAAGTATGGTTAACGTCATCGAGTAAAGAGGTTGCGCCAGTGACTGAAGTTGATGGCAAGCCCATTGGTAATGGACAGGTAGGTGATATTTGGGAACGGGCTATTAACGCTTACCACGCCTATAAATTCGATGCATAAAAAAAGCCTGCGCAAGCGGGCTTTTTTGTTGATTAAGTGGGCTTAATCAGGCGCGTTATCGCAATTGCCATCAGTGCATTCACCGTAAAGGTAAAGGCTGTGGTGAGTAAGCTTCATATTGTGTTGCTTAGCTATCATTTCTTGACGCTCTTCAATGATGTCGTCTTCAAACTCGATGACCTTGCCACACTTTAAGCACACAAGATGGTCGTGATGATCTTTATGGCTTATTTCGAACACTGACTTACCGCCTTCAAAGTGATGGCGATTTAAGATACCAGCATCGTCGAATTGGTTGAGCACGCGATATACCGTTGCCAAGCCAATTTCTTCACCCTGTTCAATGAGGATCTTATAGACGTCTTCAGCACTGATATGCTGGTTTTCTGGCTCTTGCAGAATTTGTAAAATTTTAAGGCGAGGCAGAGTGACTTTAAGCCCTGCTTTTTTCAATTCTTTATTTTGATCCATTACAACCTACTAAGAACGAGTGAATATCTATTTTGGGGTTATTATAGGTAACTTGAAGCATTTTAAAAGAAAAACCGTGGAAAGTTTCAATGGGTGAATAATTTTCGTCCGCAGCTTAAAAGATGTGAAAAAAATTAATTCGCTACAGACCGCGTAACTTCTAGCCTGACCAGCCAGTAAGTGCAAGATAACCCTAACAAATATGCAAAATAAATTAAACTTTTGATGAATTGAATTAACATCCTGTTAAACTAAACTTAAATCAGGGGATTTTGCCTTGGATATTTAGCATGTTTTTTCGTTGGAAGTACCCATGCAGTTAACAATAATAAATAAAATTACACTCGGCTTTGGCCTATTTGGCTGTCTTTTATTACTTACTAGTATTCTTTCTTATTTTGGCCTTAGCAGTATTAAAGACTCTGCGTTAGATGTTGTTGAGCAAAAAATGCCGGTGCAAACTAGCATGGTAAAAGTAAAGACAGAAATACTGTCTTTATCGGTCATTACAGCAAACGGCTACCATGTAGAGACAGACGCTGAATTACGCAAAAATAAAGCAACCTTCGACGAATTATCAGACGCATTCTCCCAAGACTTATCAACCTTGAAAGCACTCATGCCGGGCAATTCGATGGCGAGTATTGCAGTAGAAGTGAGTGCTGATTATGTGAGTAACAGCAACGCAATGTACACTGCAATTGCCAAGCGGATGCAAATTGAAACTGCGCTGAAAAGCCAGTTAGAGAGAGTGTTGATGGTGGCCGATGAAGCCAGTGCGCTTATGCTCGACTTATCCTATTTAGAGAGCAATGACCCCAGCATAGAAACCCTTATTGGTGCTGGTACTGCTATTGATAACAAACTACTCACGATGAACGACTCATTTGTTGAACTGGCTGAGTCAGGTAGTGCTGAACAAAGTGCAAATATTATTGAAGATTTGAAATATCAGCTAAGCAACTTACAAGTCGATAAAGATTATGTGAATAGATTAGCCGCAACCGTTGATGACGGTGGCACAGTGGCAGCATTTAATGAGCAATATGAGCTGTTGCTTAACGCGGTAAATGGAAGCGATGGTTTGATTGCCCTTCAGCAAGAAAAGCTCGCTCAAATTGAAAATGCAGCGCAAGCGCAGAAGCGTGCAAATGACTCGTTAAATACCGCGTTGGCTGACATCAATGCCTTGTTCGAATCAGTGCAAACACAGTCGCTCAACGGGCAAAATGCAATTTTAGAGTCGGTTCAGGCCAACTTAGTCCGTAATATTATTGTCGCTATTGTGGGCATGATTGCCGCGATTGGTCTTGCTGTGATCGTAACGCGCAGTATTTCGAAACCCCTAGGGCGTATAAATCGTGGACTCTCTCAACTAAGCCGAGGAAACTTAAGTACCAAATTGCCTGAAGAAGGCAACGATGAGTTCTCTGCGCTTTCAGCGAAAGTGAATAGCTTAACTGAGAGCTTACGAGAATTGGTGGGCAACATTTTGGCACAAGAAAAACGCTTGATTGAGATAACAAAAGAAAGCGTTGAGCTTGGCGATAAAAGCTTGGCTGAAGTTGATAAACAGCGTGAGCAGGTAACCGTTACATCAGCTAATACAAAAGACGTTCAAGACAAGAGTCGAAGCAATTTAGCGCAAATAAACGACGCCATGCACGCATTGAAGGATATCACACAGCAAAGTACCGATATCGGCCATCTGGTGGAACGCAATCGTCAGCAGGTTGAAAGTCAGGCTAAGCAGGCAGATAATTCAGCGAAGATAATCGGTCGTCTAGACGAAAATTCCCGCAGCATTGGTAGTATTCTCGATGTAATTAAAACCATTGCGGAACAAACCAATTTGCTTGCGCTAAATGCGGCTATCGAGGCTGCTCGTGCCGGTGAGCAGGGAAGGGGATTTGCTGTTGTTGCCGATGAAGTGAGAACACTGGCTAATCGAACGCACGACTCTACTGAAGAGATTGAGCAAATGATTGGCAACTTACAAAAAGATGCCGCCGAAGCTGTTAAGGCGATTAAATCTGGGCGTGAACAAGCGCAAGAAGGGGTTCAAATTACCCAACAAGTATCAGAGCAAGTTGAAAGTGTGCGCGCCATCATTAAGCGTTTAAGTAATATCAATGAGCATATTGTATCCGATACACAGCAACAAGACGTGTTGTTAGGTGATGTCGCAGAGAGCTTAAATAAAATTGTTGCCCTTGCAGATGCAAGCGCACAAAGTACGCGCCAGTCAAACGAGTCTACCATGATGCTTGATGCACAGACGGAAAGCTTGCGAAAAGCAGTTGAGCGCTTCCAGCTCTAACAATGGCCCAGCTCTTACAAAGAGATGGCCAGCAATAAAAAAACCGCTCAAAAGAGCGGTTTTTTTATAAAAGTCGGTAGCACTTACGCTAATTCAGCAAGACACAATTCATCGTGAATTTGCTTACACCACGCTTTAACACGAGAGTCAGTTAATTCAGGCTGACGGTCTTCATCGATGCCTAAGCCAACAAAATGGTTGTCATCTGCCATGCCTTTCGACGCTTCAAAATCGTAACCTTCAGTTGACCACTGACCAACGAGGATAGCACCTTTCGCTTCAACGATATCGCGCACCATTCCCATTGCATCAAGGAAGTACTCTGCGTAATCTTCTTGGTCACCGCAGCCAAAGATGGCCACTAACTTATCTGTGAAGTCAATTTGCTCAAGCTCAGGGAAGAAATCGTCCCAGTCACATTGCGCTTCACCGTAATACCATGTTGGGATACCGAAAATGAGTAAATCAAATTCAGCGATGTCTTCTTTACTGCTCTTGGCAATGTCTTTAACATCAATTAGCTGTTTACCCAATTCCTTTTGGATCATTTTCGCAACATGTTCGGTATTACCCGTGTCACTTCCGAAAAATAGGCCAACACTTGCCATATATAACCTCTATTAACCGTTACAAATTAAACGCCTGAGCTAAGCCAGAACCATTCAATGATACCTTTCGCAAGAAAGCCTAGTGCACCTAAACCTAGTACACCGTAGGTTACCACTCGTCCAATAAGTGGCACGTCGTTCTTACGTAATACATCGTGAACTGCGAAACCCATCAATAAAAATAAGATGAATAACCCGCCGTACAACATGATGGACTCAATGAGTTCGTAGTTTTCTGCAAGCATAGTTTTGATACTAAAAAAAATCTGGCGCAACTATATCACACCTTGAACGTGTGTCAGAGAACAAAACGTTCAAAATTATGTAATAGTTGTCGTTCTCATCTAAAGAAAGGCAGCCGGTTCATACGACTTAGACAACTATTATACTCGCCCTCTATTATTTCGATAGCGTGCGCTCTACTACCGTATTGAAAGCCGCAGGCTTCTCAGCATGCAGCCAGTGGCCAGTGCCTTCAATAATGTGCGCTTTCGCGTTGGGAAAATAACGCGCAATCGCATCGCGATGAGCAGCGGTGATATAGTCTGACTCCGCGCCTTTGATAAACAAGGTTACCCCATTGTATTGCTGATTGGTTTGTTCCCAATCAATAATGTGTTGATAACTGTTATAAAGGCCTTTTACATTGAATCGCCATGCCCAGTCGCCATTTTCTTTTTGGTACAAACTCTTAAGTAAAAACTGACGGACACCAGGTTCTTTAACATGGTGTGCCATGGCACTTTCAGCATCTTTTCGGCTAGTGATGGTCTCAAGCGGAACAGCGTTCAGACCGTCGAAAACCGCTTGGTGACTATGTTGATAAGACACTGGGGCTATATCCGCTACTATAAGGTGCGAAACACTGTCTGGGTGGTCAAGGGCAAGTCGCATCGCTACTTTTCCACCTAAAGAATGCCCTAAAACAGCAGTGGTGGTGATAGACAGAGATTGGAGTATTTCGTAAATGCTCTTTGCAGCGTCTGAAATATCAAATCCCGCAGCCCATGGTGACTCACCATGATCAGGTAAATCCACACTTATTACATTAAAATGTGATTCAAAATGGCGCTTAATACCTGCTAAATTATCGGCATTACCAAACAAGCCATGAATTAACACTAGCCAGGGTGAAGTGTCGTCATTTTTTGAAAGCTTATAGTTTAAATTCACAATAGACCTGTTACTTAGCTAACTAAAAATAAAATAAGGCCTGTAAAAACAGACCTTATTTTTTTAATACTTAAATACAAGGATGTTAGTTTACAGAAAATGTGTCTAGTGACTTACCACTATCCAATGCATCTTTGTAAACACGCGGCATGCGCCCTATTCCTGTCCATAGATGCTCATTGCCTTGTTCATCGACCAATTTATATTTAACAGGGCGCTTTTTGCCGGTTTTCTTATTCGGTTGTAACGAAAGCGCTTTTAAATCTTCAACATTTAAACCTGCTTCTTCCATTTGTTTTTTTATAGCAGCGAGTTTTTCTCTTTTTTCTTGTTCGGCTTTTTCTAAAGCCTGCGCTTTTTCTTTGCGCTTCTCAATTATGCTGCCAAGTTTTTCTTGAATTGCTTCAAGTTCATTAATGCTTAATTCCTTAACAGCACCTTGCAAACGTCTTCCATGGGTTAAAATATCTAGAAACTCGCTCATTAATTAACCTTAATTACGTTTAACTTATTAATTATGTTGGATAGTAAATAAATTTAGCACAAAAAAAAAGCGAGCAATGCTCGCTTTTAAAAATAACACGCTCTAGTGGCTTTCGAATTACATATTTGGGTAATTTGGACCGCCGGCGCCCTCTGGAACAACCCAGCGAATATTTTGACTTGGATCTTTAATATCGCAGGTTTTGCAGTGAACACAGTTCTGGGCGTTAATTTGGAAACGCTTTTCGCCTTCTTCTTCGATGACTTCATACACGCCGGCAGGGCAGTAGCGCTGCGCAGGCTCAGCATATTTGGGCAAGTTCACTTGAAGTGGAATGCTTGGATCTTTTAGTTGAAGGTGACACGGCTGGTCTTCTTCGTGGTTAGTATTCGACAGAAATACAGAAGATAGCTTGTCAAAACTTAGCACACCGTCGGGCTTAGGATACGCTATCTCTTTGGCATCTTTAGCTTCTTTGAGTTGCGCGTAATCCTTGTGCTCATCTTTCATGGTGAAAAACAAATTACCGTTAAAGAAGTTTTGCTCAAGTGTATTAAAGGCGCCACCCCAGAAATTACCTAATTTGTGAATGGCAGGACCAAAATTACGTGAACGGAATAATTCATCGTATAACCAAGACGATTTATATTTCTCTGTAAAGCTGGTTAATTCTTTAACTGGCGCCTCTGCATTTTCGCTAATTGCTTCAAAAATACTTTCTGCTGCCAACATACCCGATTTCATGGCAGTGTGATTGCCTTTAATTTTGGCAAAATTTAGTGTGCCCGCGTCGCAACCGACAAGTAATCCGCCTGGAAATGTCATTTTAGGCAACGAGTTAAACCCGCCTTTTGCGATAGCTCTAGCACCATAAGAGACGCGCTTTCCGCCCTCTAGATATTGCTTAAATACAGGGTGATGTTTAAGGCGTTGGAATTCGTCAAATGGGCTCAAATAAGGATTGTCATAATTCAAATCGACAATTAAGCCAACAAATACTTGGTTGTCTTCTGCGTGATATAAGTAGCTACCACCCGTTGCATCATCAAGCGGCCAGCCTGCACTGTGAACAACGAGTCCTGGTTGATGTTTAGCTGGGTCGATATCCCAAATCTCTTTAAAACCAATAGCATAATGCTGAGGTGAGCTTTCTTTATCAAGCTCGAAGTGTGAAATCAGCTCTTTACCAAGGTGTCCTCGACAACCTTCTGCAAAAACGGTGTATTTCGCGCGAAGCTCCATTCCCGGCATGTACCCGTCTTTAGGCTCGCCATTTTCACCTACGCCCATGTCGCCAGTAATCACGCCACCAACGCTACCATCGTCGTTGTAGATAACTTCAGAGGCGGCAAAGCCCGGAAATACTTCTACGCCAAGTTGCTCTGCTTGTTCAGCTAACCAGCGCGTAACATTACCCATAGACACAATATAGTTGCCGTCGTTGTGCATGGTTTTTGGGGTGATACCGTTTGGTAGCTTTTTCGCACTGGTTTCATTTTTAAGTAAATAGATGTGGTCTTCAGTAACAGGGGTATTAAGAGGCGCGCCTTTCTCTTTCCAATCAGGAAACAGTTCGTTAAGCGCACGGGGCTCAAATACAGCACCTGATAGAATATGTGCACCTACTTCGGAGCCTTTTTCGACCACACAAACCATGAGTTCTTGGTCTTTTTCATTGGCAAGCTGCATAAGTTTGCAAGCAGTTGATAATCCAGCTGGGCCGGCACCGACGATGACTACGTCAAACTCCATCGATTCTCGTTCCACGGGAGGCTCCTTATGTTCGTATTTTTATAGTGCACTATTGATGAAACAAATAATGCGATGTGTCAAAAACATGTAAATTAAATGTCGCTCTGAAAGGTAATGCAGGTTGACGTTTACGTCAACAGTAAGTACATTGCAGAGCAGTTTACGTTAACGTTAACTGGCGACACATTATATATGTTCGCGAACGTGGTGTTAATGGCGTTTTAAAGCTAGCCTATATAAAACGTACGTTCCACGGTTTCTTTTTTAACGTAGAGTACATTGTTAAAGTTTCAAAACGCGTGGTGATGTAATACGTTTTTAATTTTTAATAGTTAATTATTAGTAAAACGTAATAGACACCGACGAACTCAACAATTGAGGTAAATATGAAAATACTCGTACCGGTCAAACGCGCGATCGACTACAACGTGAAGGTAAGAGTGAAGGCAGACGAATCTGGCGTAGACCTTACTAACGCGAAAATGGCCATTAACCCTTTTTGTGAAATTGCGGTTGAAGAAGCCGTTCGATTAAAAGAGAAAGGCGTAGCCACTGAAATCGTTGTTGTTTCAATTGGTGATAAAAGCTGCCAAGAACAAATTCGTACAGCACTCGCCCTAGGTGCTGATCGTGGTATCCAAATCGATACCGACCAAAACCTTGATTCACTTCAAGTGGCAAAGCTTTTAGCAAAAGTTGTTGAAGAAGAGCAACCTCAGCTTGTAATTCTAGGTAAGCAGAGTATCGACTCTGATAATAACCAAACGGGTCAAATGCTTGCGGCACTTACTGGCATGCCGCAAGGTACTTTCGCCTCAGAAGTGGTTGTCGATGGCGAAAAGGTAAATGTAACGCGTGAAATCGACGGCGGCCTTCAGACTGTGGCATTGTCACTACCTGCTGTTGTGACCACAGACCTTCGCTTAAACGAGCCGCGTTATGCGTCTCTTCCTAATATTATGAAGGCGAAGCGCAAGCCACTTGACGTTAAAGCGGCTGCTGATTTTGGCGTAGCGCTTGAGTCAAACGTTAAAGTTCTAAAAGTAACGCCTCCACCACAGCGTGAGGGTGGTATTAAAGTAGCAGACGTTGCTGAGCTAGTAGACAAGTTAAAGAATGAAGCAAAGGTGATCTCATGAGCGTACTCGTATATGCAGAACACGATAATACAAGCTTAAAAACGGAAACGCACAAGCTTGTAAACGCAGCACAAAAAATGGGTGGCGACATCCATGTACTCGTTGCTGGTGAAGGTTGCCAAGCAGTTGCTGAAGCCGCGGCGCAAATCGAAGGCGTAGCAAAAGTTATCGTTGCAGATAATGCTGCTTATAAGCACCAGTTAGCTGAAAATACTGCTGACCTAGTGGTAGAGCTTGCTAGCGATTACAGCCATGTTGTTGCAGCGGCAACAACAACAGGTAAAAACTTCATGCCTCGCGTAGCGGCGTTATTAGATGTTGCACAAATTTCTGACATTATCGGTGTAGAAAGCGAAGACACGTTTGTTCGCCCTATCTACGCAGGTAATGCTATTGCAACAGTTCAATCGTCTGATGCGAAGAAAGTTATCACCGTTCGCGCAGCGTCATTTGACGCCGCAGCGACAGGTGGTAGTGCAGAAGTGACTGCCATTGATGTGGTCAAGGGCAGTGAAAAGTCTGACTTTGTATCAGCAGAGCTTACAGAATCAGAGCGTCCTGAACTTACTGCAGCAGAAGTGGTAATTTCTGGTGGTCGCGGTATGCAAAACGGCGACAACTTCAAACTACTTGAAGGTATTGCCGACAAGTTAGGCGCTGCTATTGGTGCATCGCGTGCGGCGGTTGACGCTGGTTTCGTACCTAACGATATGCAAGTAGGTCAAACAGGTAAAATTGTTGCGCCTCAGCTTTATATCGCAGTAGGTATCTCAGGCGCTATTCAGCATCTTGCGGGTATGAAAGACTCTAAAGTCATTGTAGCCATTAACAAAGACGAAGAAGCGCCAATCTTCCAAGTTGCTGATTATGGTTTGGTGGGTGACTTGTTTGACGTTCTGCCTGAGCTGGAAGGTTCACTGTAAAACCAAAAGCAGTGACCTAAAAAGCCAAAAAGACGAAAGGCTGCCTTCATCAAGATGGCAGCCTTTTTTGTAGGGAATAGATTTATTATTTAAAAGTCAGTTAAACGCGAACAACCGAGTTATCTTCCACACTCACTGGGGAGGGAATGTAGGCATCGGCGTCCCAATCGTTTTCCCACTTTTCACCGTCAAGCAAATAGCGGAACTGATACTCGTGATCTGTCTCGAGGTTGACAGTAAGTGTAAAATCGCCACTTTTTAACTTCTTCATGG
Source organism: Alteromonas sp. McT4-15 (assembly GCF_020515205.1). NCBI lineage: Bacteria > Pseudomonadati > Pseudomonadota > Gammaproteobacteria > Alteromonadales > Alteromonadaceae > Alteromonas > Alteromonas sp. McT4-15. The sequence goes on along the minus strand of NZ_JAJALG010000034.1, from coordinate 22,563 downwards.
TAAGCGGCTGTGCTTTCCAATCTGTAAAGTCTCCACAAAGTTCTGCCTCTTTGGCATCCCGTGCGGCTTCGGCGTCAAGTCGAAACGTCACTTTGCACAGAGGTTTAGATTTAAGATATTGTTTCTTAAGACTCATAATGTGTTTTCCCTTCAACGTAGCGAAATTTCAAATTCCGAAACTGCAACGCTACAAAACGTTAAGTGAAACAGTTTTCGGTTAACTCATAGACTATGAGTGGTTAAATAATCAGCGAAAAATGCGTATTTATCAATCTTCGATTGTAATCTTTTGGCATTTTTTTATATTAGCCACAGCCAATTGAGCAAGGTGTACAACCTTTTAACAATGTGTATAAAAAACACTCACTCAATAGTGAAATTTACGTCACAATCAATACACAAAATTTAACAAACTTAATTGAGCATATGGCTCGTAAAATCAGTAAACTATTAACGACACAATAATAATTTAATTTTACTTGGCGTGGTGTAGCGACTCTTTAGCCTTTCAATCAGCGTGCTAAGATGCTGATTTTCCATGCAAGTGTTCCTAGGGATAGTAAATGAAAAACTCTGTTTTAATGAAAAGTGGCATTCCACTTGGCATTATCATCGTGGCATTTATTGCTGCAGCCATCATGATTAGTTCTCGCAAACCGCCCGAACAAGTGCCGGTCGAGGTTCCTGCATTTCTTGTCGAAGCAAAGACCACTACTTCTGAACCCGTAAACTTTATCGTGAAATCGCAGGGCAATGTTGTACCGCGTAATAAGACTTCATTAAGTGCGCAAGTTAGTGGGCAAGTGATTAGCCTTTCTGACAACTTTATTGCCGGCGGTACCTTTAAGAAGGGCGATGTGTTAGCCACATTAGAGCAAGACGATTACAAAACAGATTTAAAGCTAGCAGAAGCTGAACTTGCGCAGGCCCAAGCTGCGCTTCAAGAAGAAATCGCACGAGGGAAAGTTGCAGAGCAAGAGTGGCGCTCGGTCAACAGTGTTGCACCACCTGAGCTTGGCTTACGTAAACCACAATTGGCGAAAGAACAAGCCAATGTGAAGGCTGCTGAAGCTAAACTTGAACGTGCGAAGCGCAATTTGCAAAGAACAAAAATTACTGCACCTTACAATGGCATTGTGGTGGAGCGCAGTATCGATTTAGGCCAGTTTGTCGCAACGGGCTCACCGATTGGTACGGTGTATTCAACTGATACCGCTGAAGTCAGATTGCCTATCACCGACAGTGATTTAATGTTTGTAAACATTGCGGGTCAGTCAAGCGACGGAGCGCCCGTGTATCTCACTGCATCTGTAGGTGGTACTAAACAATCGTGGCAGGGCAAATTAGTGCGTTCAGAAGGCGTGCTTGATACAGGAAGTCGTGTTGTTTATGCCATTGTTGAGGTGCAAGACCCTTACAATGTAAACGCGTCACATAAAGCGCCATTGCGATTCGGTCAATTTGTTGAAGCAGAGATAACCTCGCGTCAAAACGAAAACCTTATGGTGTTACCTCGCAGTATTTTGCGTTTAGACAACACAATTCTGACGGTTAATGACAATAGAGAAATTGAAATTAAACACGTTGATGTAGCGCGAACTACGGCAAAAGAAGTGTTCATTCGCGATGGCATTGCAGAAGGTACTTTAGTGGTAACCTCTGCGGTTCCTAACCCTTATAACGGTATGAAAGTACGTTTGCCAGGTGATGAGCCAGTCTTGTCAGACGAAGCTAAATCTGACAAGGGAAGTGATGATACCGCTATTGAAACCACAACCGCTGGCGGAGGCCAATAATGAGTCGCATCGATACGCAAAGCGGCCTTATCTCATGGTTTGCACGCAACAATGTGGCGGCAAACTTGCTGATGTGGCTTTTAATTGTTGGCGGTTTGTTTGGCGCGGCAAATATTCAAAAACAGGTTTTTCCAAACTTCGAAATTAACGTTATCAATGTACGTGTGCCTTACCTTGGTGCTGCTCCTCAAGAGGTAGAAGAGGGTGTTCTGCTAAAAATAGAGGAAGCGGTTAAGGACTTAGAAGGTATCAAACAGCTCAATTCCACTGCGGTAGAAGGCATGGGAACGGTGAGTATTCAAGTGGAAGAGGACTACGATGTACAGTCGCTTCTTGATGAAGTGAAAGTACAAGTAGACGCTATTCCTCGTTTTCCCGCAGACACGGAAAAGCCGGTTATTTATCGCCAGAAAATTCAACAGGACGTGATTTGGTTGTCGGTTTACGGTGATGCGTCTGAGCGTGAATTAAAAGAATTTGCAAAAGATTTACGAGATGATATCGCAAATTTACCCGGTATCTCGAGCGTGCAAGTTGTAGGTGCCCGAGACTATGAAATCTCTGTCGAGCTCTCTGAGGTTGATTTACAGAAGTACAACTTAACGTTTGCTGATGTGGTAGCTCGTTTAAGTCAAACAAGTATCGACTTACCTGGTGGTTCTATTCGCACCGAAAATGGCGATATATTGCTTAGAACCAAAGGGCAGGCATACACAGGTTGGGATTTCTCTCAAATAGTGTTGGTGACTAATGCCAATGGTACTCGCGTTACGTTAGGTGACGTAGCCTACATCAATGACGGTTTTATCGAGAACAACCAATACGCAATGTTTGACGATAAGCCTGCTGTTAGCCTTCGAGTAAGAGCAGTTGGTGACCAAAACGCATTGGAGATATCTGAGCAGGTTAACAATTACGTCGATACTAAAAAAGCAGAATTCCCTGCACACATTACCGCAGATACGTGGGGCGATAGCTCATTTTATCTGGCAGACCGCTTAAACATGATGCTTGAAAACATGTTCTTTGGTGCGCTATTGGTATTCCTAGTATTGTCATTATTTTTGAAAATTAAACTGGCGTTTTGGGTAATTGTAGGTCTACCGGTTTGTTTTTTAGGCACTTTGCTAGTAATGCCATTGGATATGGTTGGCGTTTCTATCAATATGCTGAGCCTGTTTGCATTTATCCTTGTATTAGGGATTGTGGTTGATGACGCCATCATTATGGGAGAGTCAGCCTATTCTGAAATAGACAAAAAAGGGCATAGCACTGATAACGTTATTGCTGGTGTTAAAAAGGTTGCAATGCCGGCTACCTTCGGCGTACTGACCACCATTGCTGCTTTCTCGCCCATGTTAATGGTATCTGGCCCATTTGGTATCATTTGGAAAACCATTGGCATGGTGGTTATTGTATGCCTTATATTCTCGCTTATTGAGTCTAAGCTTATTTTGCCGGCTCACTTAGTGCACATGAAACTTAAGCCTTATGATCCCGAAAAAGCTAATGCATTTCAGCGCTTCAGAGACTTTTTTAGTGAAGGGATCAAAACCTTTATACATAACAAATATGCCCCATTTTTAGCGAAAGCCGTTCGTAATCGCTACACCACAGTGTCGGTGTTCATGGCAATGCTAATTCTTACTGTTGGCATGTTTGGCGGCGGTATAGTGCGCTTTGTATTTTTCCCAAGTATCCCTAGTGACTTTATGATAGCGAGCTTTGAGCTTGAACCAGGTTCATCTTTGGAACAACGAGACGACGTATTGAATACGCTTAGAGCGGCGATGCATCGAATGGACGATAAAGTTGCTAAAGATACGGGTGAAAATGTTATTAAACACGCCGTTGCTTACGATAATGGTAACTTAGGTGGTGAAATTTTTGCCGAATTAACGAAGGGCGAAACCCGCACACTTACTGACTTTGAAATTCAAGAGATGTGGCGTGAAGAGTTACCTGAAATTCCTGGCGTAAAAGTACTTAATATCAGTTCGCCGGGTGGCCCTGGTGGTGGTGCAGACTTGAGTTTTGAATTTAGCTCAAGCGATATCAAAGCGCTGCGGGCAATTAGTGATGAATTGAAAGACAAGCTAAACGCTTATGAAGGCGTCACGGATATAAACGATACTTTTTCTGGGGGCAGTGAAGAGATTCAATTGGCGCTTAAACCTCAGGCCGATGCGTTGGGTATAACGTTGCAGCAGTTAGGACAACAAGTGCGCTTTGGTTTCTACGGGGCTGAAGTTCAGCGTATTCAGCGTGATGACGAAGAAATTAAAGTGATGGTGCGTTATCCAAAGAATGAACGTAGCTCAATTGAACATTTAGAAAATATGCGTATCCGTACGCCAGGTGGTCAAGAGATACCGTTTGAACAGGTTGCTACCTTTACAGTGGGTCAGGGTTTTGACTCAATCATTCGTGTTGATGGAAAGCGCTCTGTTACGGTAACCGGTGTAGTAGATAAAGCATTGATGGATCCTTCGGAAATCACTAATGATGTCATCGAAAATGTGATGCCAGATTTGCTAGATCGTTACCCGCGTGTAGAATTTCAGCTACAAGGAAACTCCAAAGAGCAAGCCGATGCGATGTTTAGTTTGATGCAGGGCTTGTTGTTTGCTCTATTTGCCATCTACACATTGCTCGCGATTCCGCTTAAATCATACAGCCAACCTTTCATTATTATGTCGGTGATCCCATTTGGTATTGTGGGCGCAATTATTGGTCACTTAGTGCTGGGAATGGCGGTCAGTGTTTTGTCGATTTGCGGTATCATCGCGTTGTCAGGTGTTGTTGTTAACGACAGTTTGATCATGGTTGATTTCGTTAACAGAGCCAGAAAAGAAGGCCTGTCGTTAATGGATGCAGCAATCAGTGCTGGTACTCAGCGTTTTAGAGCAATTATTTTAACGTCATTAACAACCTTTATGGGGTTGATGCCAATTGTATTTGAGCGAAGCTTACAAGCACAGATAGTAATACCGATGGCGATTTCATTGGCATTCGGTATTCTGTTTGCCACTATCATTACACTACTACTTGTACCTGCGCTTTATCTCATTTTAAATGACATCAAAAATGTGTTTAAAGGCAGAGAACATACGCAACTAGCGAATGATACTCAGGTAAACAGCCCAAGCTAATTAACACTACGGTGCCGTAATTTAAAAGCCGCTCTATTGAGCGGCTTTTTTTGTTTGCAATTTGTACAAATGGCCATATACTGTATAAATATCAGTATGGTTTGTTTTGAGTCTAATTGATGTTGGAGCAGGCATTATGCAAACAGGAATAAAAGCGGTAGATCAGCTTATATCCAAGCACGGTATTATGGCTGACCTTGGCTACGACACGTTTCAAAGACGAGCGCGACTTACAGGCGGTGACGAACGCGCCAATACGCTACCTTTTTGTATGTACCAAAAAGTAGTGAGTGCGCCACTTTCGCGCAATTTTACCGTTCACCATTTTTATATGCCGGGCAACAAGGGCAAATTAGCGAGCTTTTTGTTTGACGAGAAAGGTGCGCTCATCGAGCAAGTGTATTACCAAAAAGTAAGCCGCTGGGTAAAGGTATGTCGAAAGCTTCAGCAACTTGTACAAAAACATGCAGAGCATATTCAATTAGCCGCATAAAAAAAGCGGTAGTGTTTAAAAACACCATCGCTTTCTATGCAAGCCAATGTAGCCGACAGCTACATTGAATTGTGATTACTTTTTAGAAGTAAGTGTATTTGAACTCTACACCCCAAACACGAGGCTCGTTAACGATGCCGGTCAGGTTGTTAAAGTCGATAGCACCTTTAACGTTGTCTTCGTCTGTAATGTTACGACCGAATAGAGCAACAGTGTAGTTGTGTGCAAAGTTTTCATAACCAATGCGTAAACCACCTTCGAAGTTATCATCGGTAGTAAACTCAACAGCTTCATATAGGAAGATGTTAGTTTCGCCTTGGAATGCCCAGTCGGTGAATACGAAGAACTCGCCATCATCACCCATAGGAATTGCATAACGCGCGGTGAAGTTAAAGATTGACTCAGGCGCTTGTGGGAAAGGGTTGCCATCAATTGATGCAACAAAACCATCTGGGCGCGGATCAGTTACAGTACAGTTACCTGTAAAGCCTGAACCAGCGTTAGTTCCACAAGGTGATACTGTCAATGAATCATCTTTGATTTCTGTGTGGTTGTAGCTGTAACCTGCTGTGAATGTTAACTCATCAGTTGCTAGCCACTGAGCGTCAACTTCAAAACCATACGCTTCGCCTTTATCAGCATTTACTAACGCAGTGAAGTTATTGCCGCCACCAATTGCTGAGAATTGCATGTCGTCTACAGTGTAGAAGAATGCAGCAGCGTTTAAGCGTAAAGTGTCATCAAGTAAATCAGACTTAATACCCACTTCAAACGAGTTGATTGTCTCAGCGTCAGCAACAGAAGGAGCACCTTCAAATGCTACGTCACGACCTTGGATCGTTTGAGCACGGAAGCCATTTGCATAGCGTGCAAATACTGACATATCGTCTGTTACACGGTAGTTTGCGCTAAGTTCGAAGCTAGTTTGACCGTCGTCAACGTCGATATCGTCGTAGTCTTGAACACTTGCAGCACCAATAACCAATGCAAAGCCGTTTACGTTCTGATCGCCAACTACAAGACTCTTAGAGTCGTGTGTATAGCGGATACCACCAGTTACGTTTAGCTTGTCATTTACTTGGTATGAGCTTTGACCAAACACGGCCCACGTTTGGTTATCGTGGAATACCGTAGTTGCGCCGAAGAAGCCATCGATACTGGTTACGTTGAATGATGCGTCATAGTAGAACGCGCCCACTTGCCAGTTCATTGCATCACGGGTGTTGCTTGCAAGACGGAATTCTTGAGTATATTGCTCAAGGTCGTTAAGACGATCTTGTGTTACCGCAGAGAAAGGAATAAAGCCTGGGCCAGATGTACCATCTGCACGGTTGAAACCGCCATCGATATCACCAAGGCTAGAGCCTTCTGCGGTTTCTAGCGCAGAGATTGACGTGAACGTCACAGTGTCCATGTCGTATTCAAGTTTTAGTGATGTACCAAAACCGTCGTACTCTTGCGGGTTGTTGTCGATGCCGTCACCCGTTAGGTCGCCATCGTAATATACAGTTTCACGATCGTAGTTAGCGTTAAGATCGTTGCTACCTTTATCGAAAACGTTAGCACGGAAAATAGATGCTGTACCCTCTAGATCACGTCCGTGAACATTTAGAAGGGCTGAGAAGTCCGCTGAAGGTTCCCAAAGTAGTTGAAGACGGTAGGCTTTTTCATCGTAGCCACCAATTGCATCGTTTTCACCTGTGAAAGCGTTGTCGATGTAATCATCGCGCTCTTGTGAAAGTACAGAAAGACGCGCTGACAAGTTGTCGGTTAAACCGCCGCTGATTGCGCCTTCAATGTTCATTGTGCCGAATGAACCGAAACCAACTTTTCCGTAACCTTCTACATCTTGAGTAGGCTTAACGGTATCAAACTTAATGATACCTGCTGTTGTGTTACGACCGAAAAGCGTACCTTGAGGACCGCGAAGTACTTCTACTTGCTGAACGTCAAAAAGTGGGAAGCTTTTTAGTACCACGTTTTCCATTACCACTTCGTCCATGATAATAGAAACCGGCTGAGATGCAGCTAGGTCAAAGTCAGTGTTGCCTAGACCACGGATATAAAAACGTGGTGCTACACGACCGTTTGATGACTCAGCGTATAGGCCCGGTACACGAACGGCTAGGGCAAGAATGTCTTCACCGCCTGAGAAAAGGCTTTCGAATTTTTCACCGCTAAGTGTTGCAACAGAAATAGGTACTTCTTGAATTGATTGCGTACGCTTTTGTGCAGTTACGGTAATTTGTTCAAGTGAGGCTTCTTTTTTTTGTGTCGTTTCGGCCTCTTGTGCAAGAACTGATGAGCTGAACGCAGCACTAACAGCCAGTGCTAGCGTGGCGATTTTATGTGTTCTCATGTTTCCACCAAGATGTTTTGTAACATTATACTTTTGTAGTGTTTTAGGCATAAAAAATATTACTTCATGCTTGGCGCTGCATTTTACACAAACTTTCCTATAAAAACCCCATTTTTGTGCAAAATGTGCGTCGATCGTTTGAACGCTTTATTTTTTGCGGGCTAGAGTGTGCCCATAAACTGACCAATTGAACCACTTTGAGCGTTTTTAGTGCAAGATATCTATCACAAGCGTTTGAATTTTGCTCGGTATTGTGACGGTGATAAGCCAGTGATTTTTTTGAAAAGCCGAGTAAATGAACTCATATCCTCATATCCAACGGCATTAACTATTTTTTCAAGTTGCATATTGGTGGTTTCTAAGAGTTTTCGCGCATGTTCAATGCGCAAGCTTTGAAGATATTGCCATGGCGTTGTATCACATGCATTTTTGAAGCGGCGGAGTAGGGTACGCTCGGTCATATTATGTTTGTGGGCAACTTCTTCAAGCGATAACTTGACGTGTAAATGACCTTCTAAGAACGACTGAACCGCACTGATATCCTTATCTGAATGAAAGTGACGTTGGCGGCTACTGGCATATATGGTTTGACTCGTCCTCGAAACATCAAGTACATGAGATTTGGCCGTATCGGTTGCAACTTGGTGTCCACAATATCGTTCAATAAGCAAAATAGATAAATCAATCCACGCCATCCCACCACCAGCGCAATAAATATCGTCGTGTTCAGTCACCATTTTGTCGGGCCGCAATAGCACGTCTGGATAGTGTTGTTTGAACTTATCAGCATAGCCCCAGTGAGTAGTGGCTACCTTCCCCTGCAATAATCCCGTTTCCGCTAGTATAAATGTGCCCGTGCAATTAGCCGCAATATCTGCTCCCATTTTTTGTAAGCGCTTAATGTGCACAAGCTGCGGTTGAATATCGCGCAATGCAGTGTCTATGTCGCCTCCAATTGTGGGTATAAGCAAAATATCCGTTTGAGACACATCTTCTATAGCAATGTTGGGATTTAGCGTAATTTGATTGGAGCACTGGAACGGTTGACCATGGGCACTGGCCAATTGCGCGTGAAATTTCGGTGTAGTAGGTAACTGATGTATACGCTGCCAACTGACTCCAGCAAAAGCGAACACATCCAGCGCGCCAGTAATGGCAGAGGCTAGTGCATGGTTAAATCCTAAGACGGTGACAGTGTGGGGCGTTTTATTCATAAAAATAATTTATTTTATTTTATTTCAAATAATAAGGTGTAGTGATAGTTGGCGTTAATCACCATAATTGTGTCATTAATGACAATAATGGCATGGTAACGAATGTGACACAATGTGTTAACAAGTTTTCGTGGAGGACACCATGGCAGATCAACTTATTCCCCGTCGTGAAATGCAGTTTCAATTGTACGAAGTACTCAATACGGCTTCGCTTTGTGATAAATCACGTTTTGAAGAACACAACGTAGAAACCTTCAATGCCGTTATCGACATGGCTGAGAAAATGGCAGAAGAGTTATTTTTGCCACATAACGCAGTGGCCGATAAAGACGAGCCTACGTTTGATGGTCATAAGGTTTCTATGATTGATGACGTTAAAATAGCGTTTGATACGTATCGAGAATCCGGTTTCATTGCTGGCCATTTCGATTTCGAAGACGGTGGTATGCAATTGCCAGTGACCGTGATGAATGCCTGTGCGGGATATTTTCTTGCTGCAAACCCTTCTACAACGGCTTATCCATTTTTAACTGCTGCTGCGGCTAACGTTATTAAGCACTTCGCATCAAGTGACATAAAAGAAGCATTTCTTGCAAAAATGCTAGCTGGTGAATTTACCGGAACTATGGCATTAACTGAGCCTCATGCAGGGTCGTCCCTAGCCGACATTCGTACTTCTGCTAAACCCCAAGACGATGGTACGTACCGTATAAAAGGTAGCAAAATTTATATATCAGGTGGTGAGCATGAGTTGTCAGACAACATCGTGCATCTCGTGCTAGCCAAAATACCTGGTGGCCCAGCTGGAGTTAAAGGCATTTCGTTGTTTGCAGTACCGAAATTTAGATTAGACAGCGACGGCAATCCACAGACGCGCAACGATGTAACCCTAGCGGGTCTTATTCACAAGATGGGCTATCGAGGCACCACGTCAACGGCGCTAACCTTTGGCGAGAATGGAGATTGTCACGGTTATCTTATTGGTGAGCCTCATCAAGGCTTACGCTATATGTTCATGATGATGAATGAAGCGCGGATAGGTGTGGGCTATGGTGCGGCAATGATAGGCTATCGCGGTTATCGCTATTCATTGGAATATGCAAAAGATAGAACACAAGGTCGAGCAGCTCCGAATCTAGCGCCAGAGGATGATCCTACGCCAATTATTAATCATGGTGATGTACGTCGCATGTTACTTGCGCAAAAAGCCTATTGTGAAGGCGGTATGTCATTATGCCTTTATGGCAGCATGCTGATTGATGAGCTTGAAACAGAGACTGACTCAGACAAGCGCACGGAGCTATCACAATTACTTGATTTACTTACCCCGGTATTTAAAGCGTGGCCGTCAGAATTTGGGCCAAAAGCAAATGATTTGGCGATTCAGATCCTCGGTGGAGCAGGGTATACCCGTGAATACCCAGTAGAACAATGTTGGCGTGACAATCGTTTAAATCCAATACACGAAGGTACCAATGGCATTCAGGCGCTCGATTTGCTGGGTAGAAAGCTATGGCAGCACGAGGGGAAAGGATTACAAGTGTTGCTATCTCGGGTAACGTCAGACATGAAACGCGCTGAAACACCTCGAGCACAAGCGCTATCTGCAAAGTTAAAACCTTATCTAGATAAACTGGGTGCATTAATTCAACAAGCCGCGGGTGATTTGCGCTCAGACAAACAGTCGGTACTACTCACCAATGCAAGCTGTTTCCTAAACGTATTTTCGGCTTGTGTCGTGAGCTGGATTTGGCTTCGCCAAGCAAATGTTGCAGAACAGTCGCTTGTTAAAGGCGCTGGTGAACACGATGTCGATTTTTATGAAGGCAAACTCGCCGCGGCGGAATATTTTGTGAATTGGGAGCTACCGTTGGTGTCTCGTGATATCGAAGTATTGTCGTCAAGTGACGCGACCTGTAATAACGTAAAAGCCAGTTACTTTTAGACTAGGCGGCTGAGCGAAAGGTGGGGACAGCTAACGTCGCGGTGCGGTTAATACGCACTGCGGTCACAACTCACAAGACAACAATAACTAATAAATAAAGTTTGTAAGGTGGATTACGCCAAACAAGCACCAGAAGCGGAGCAAACTATATGAACGTTGCAGCAAACGTTGAAGGCAAGCATATTCTTATTACAGGTGGTGGCTCAGGTATTGGCGCAGCCTCAGCAAAAGTGCTTGCCGCAAGAGGCGCCTTAGTGGGTGTTGCCGATCTCAATGAAGACAACGCAATATCGTTGGTGTCGTCGATTAAAGCATCAGGTGGCAATGCGTACTCGGTCGCGGTCGATGTTACTGACCCTGAGCAAGTGAAAGCAATGTTTAACGCAGCGCTTTCACAGGCTGAAAAACTCGACGTTATCATCAATAACGCAGGTATCGACCATTTCCCCGCGCCGTTAACCGAAGTTGATGATGCTATGTTTATGAAAAACATACAGGTTAACTTGGCAGGTGTATGGTATTGCATGAAAAATGCACTTAGCCACATGACGGCAAAGGGTGGTGGACACATTATAAATATTGCCTCTGTAGCAGGTTTACGATCTGCGCCTATGATTAGCGCGTACAGCGCATCAAAACACGGCGTTATCGGTTTAACTAAATCTGCCGCAGTCGAATACGCACGCGCGAATATTCGCGTTAATGCCGTTTGTCCCAGTTTTGTCGATACGCCTATGGTTCAAGGCGTTCTTGCTAAACTCGACGAACGTGGACAAAAAGGTTTAGTCGGCGCTAACCCAATGAAACGGTTAGGTAAGCCAGAGGAAATCGCTAACGCCATCGCCTGGCTTTGCAGCGATGAATCATCGTTTATGACTGGTCAATCGGTAGTGTTAGATGGCGGCATGCTAGCCTAACGTACGTGCGACAATGTTGGTTAAACTAACTACCCTAAATATAAAGATTACAAGGACTCTATAATGAAAGATCTCTTCGATTTAACAGGAAAAGTGGCGTTGGTTACTGGGGCAAGCCGTGGGATCGGCGAATCAATTGCGCGCTTATTAGCACAATATGGTGCGCATGTGATCGTTTCCAGTCGTAAAATAGACGGTTGCGAGGCTGTTGCGTCATCTATTCGTGATGCGGGAGGTAAAGCTACAGCTCTTGCTTGCCATGTAGGTGAAATGGAGCAAATTACAGAGACATTCGATACAATTAAACGTGATTTCGGCAAGCTCGATATTCTTGTGAATAATGCCGCAGCAAATCCCTTTTTTGGTCACATCCTTGATACCGACCTTGGCGCGTATAATAAAACCGTTGATGTAAATATTCGTGGTTACTTCTTTATGTCAATTGAAGCCGGCAAAATGATGAAAGAGCAGGGCGGTGGTGTCATTCTTAATACGGCGTCTGTAAATGGTGTAACCCCTGGTGACATGCAGGGCATCTACTCGATTACGAAAGCAGCCGTTATTAGTATGACAAAATCATTTGCTAAGGAATGCGGCAAACTAAACATTCGCGTTAACGCATTGCTGCCAGGTTTAACCGACACTAAGTTTGCTTCTGCGCTAACGACTAATGAACAGATCCTTAAGCATGCACTTAAAGTCATTCCGCTTGGCCGTGTTGCTGACCCCGATGAAATGGCGGGCACTGTATTATATTTAGTAAGCGATGCATCTAGCTACACCACAGGCACGACAGTGGTTGTTGATGGTGGTATGCTAGCGTAATTGTTCGCTAAAGAGATACTACTATGCATATATGGGTAGACGCTGACGCGTGCCCTGCAGTTATCAAAGAGATCCTATTTAAGGCAGCCCGACGTACCGGTCTGCCTTTGTCTTTGGTGGCTAATCACGCTATGTCTGTCCCACCAGATAAGCATATTACTTTAACGTTGGTGCCCTCAGGCTTTGATGCAGCTGACGATTTCATTGTAGAAAAATGTCAAGCTGGAGATTTAGTGATTACCTCCGATATTCCACTTGCAGCAGACGTCCTCTCAAAAAGCGCAATGGCGCTTAATACACGTGGTGATGAATACGATAAGTCTTCGATACGCGCAGCACTGACCATGCGAGATTTTATGGACACTATGCGATCAAGTGGTGAACACACAGGGGGGCCTAAAGCCTTTTCTCAGCGCGATAAACAAAACTTTGCTAATGCATTAGATAGATTACTCACGCAAGGTTTAAGAGCGCAAACTAAGTAACGAACCGGATGTGTATGTAATTGGCTTATCGCATGTGACTAGCGAAAAAATTCGCATTCACCTAACCTATTGAATAGTGCCAATATTGTGTTTATTCTGAGAAAAAAGGAATTTTAGTCTTCTTTAGCAATTACATGCGTTGCGCTAATCGTGATACAGATTGCTGTAGACTATAAATAATAACGAGTGACGTAAACGATCACTGAATCATAAGTGTGAATATAGATGCTGATTGATAGCAAATCAAAAAATAACAAACCGTCGTGGGCGGAGGACAAACTGTCTCAAATTCCCACTATGGTGAGTGATATTTCACGCAAAATATCAGAGTATCGACAAAGTTATCGCGAGCTCGTGAGGGATGCAGAAGTCTTTTTTGAAGAGTATCCACAGGATTACCGGCGGCTCACCGTGCTCAAGCACAAGGTAAATACTTACCAAGATCAAATCGAGTTCATAGAAAATTATCGCAAAGAGAAAGGAAAGTACCCGTCGATAAAAGGTCAACCTTCGGCGCAGCGGTATATGGCGCGTTTGGTTGCACAGCAAACAAACAGCGATAATGAACTGCGCGCGTTAGAAGACAAACTACGCGTGCAAAGTAACAAGCGCTATGAACACCTTGATCACCTTACTGATTACATGCTCAACCTACTTAATGGTGAAAGAACATTTAGCCAATTTTTAGGTACCATTGCACTTTCAACGCCGTCGCCGAAAGAAAAAGTACGCCATATCAGAAATGAACGTTACAAGCCGATTTATATTACGGCGTTAACCATTGCGTTGTTTGAAGAGTTGCGCCTTAAATCTACGTTTGAAACGCCGTTTTTAAAAGAAGAACTCAACAAGCTATTTCCACAAGGTGAGCATTTTAGTTTGATGGTAGATAAAGGGATAAGTGATGATGCAAGTAATCATACATTTAAGCCAATGCCTGCCGACATTAAAATGGCCTATCGCGAAAATTTATTAAAGCCCATCGCAAAAGCAGCATTACTGCAATCAATAGGCATGCATAGCCCAGAAGCTAACCAGATATTAGGTGATGATCGCTATCGTAAGCTCAATCAAAGTGAACGCACTAAGCTATTGGCTATCATTGAGAAGAAAACGGCGGATTACCTTAAGTTAGGTGTGGGTATCCCGACTATAAAATATACCAGTAAAGAACATAAAGACACGTTCGTAACCCATGAACGTAGACAACTTGCTTTTATGCTCAAAATGCTGGAGTCGCTGAAAGCAGAGCGTCATGAATTAGGTGATTTACTGCGTATTCCTATGACTTACGCGTCGTTTTTGTTGTCGACAAAAGAAGATTTTGATTATCAGCAAATTTATCGCGCGTACGATATTTTAGATCAGGGGCGAGTCGACAAGCAGTACCGCGCAGAGCATGTGAATGCGTTTTTAAAGATGGTTGGTCGTTTTCCGCTCGGCTCTGGCTTGTATGTTATCCAACAAGAATCAGGGCAAATAGAAAAAGCGATTGTGTCGTCTTTATATCCTGTAGATGTTGATGAGCCAATATGCAAAATCATCACGCGCAGACAAATTCAGTTTTTAAGCCAAGCTGAATTTATCATTTCTAAAAAATCCAATCTTTTCTTTCAAGAGTGTAGAATCGAAAGCCAATACGACTTAGAGTTTTTCCACTTGCGATACAAGAATGAATTTACTTGGAATGCAACCGATGTGTGGGAAAACCAAGTCCCAGCCATAGAGTTTTGGAAGCGAGATGACAAACGCCGTTACAACGGTGTATTTAATCCAGATTCCTATTAAATTGATTTACTAGGAGGCTTCACGCTTAAGTGAAGCCTTTAATATTACAACCGTGACTTTATGCGTTAGCTCGTCTTCAGTTTATTCAGTTGCTCTATTAATTTATGTGACGACTCGTAGATATTTTCGGCGCTAGCCTCTGACATTTGCGAGAGCGACGCAATTTCCTTAGTAGAGTCACCGATCACAACCATATTTTTATTCAATTCTTCCGATACTTGGCTTTGCTCTTCAGCCGCTGCCGCAATTTGGATTATCCGATGATTTATTTCTTCAATTTGCTTCACGGTTTCTTTCATTTTTTCAAATGCTGCATTAGCACGAGAAGCGGCATCCTCGGCTTTATGCGTACCTCGCTCAATAATGTCTACGGTGTGTGACACTTCGTTTTGAAGAGCGGTGATCACCTGAGAAATCTCACCTACCGATTCTGCAGTTTTTGACGCGAGCGCTCGTACTTCATCGGCGACGACACTAAAGCCTCGCCCGTGATCACCAGCGCGTGCTGCTTCAATGGCCGCATTTAGTGCTAACAAGTTTGTTTGTTCTGCTATTGAGCCAATAACATCAAGTATCTTTCTAATATTTTCACTTCGTTGAGATACCGCTTTTACCGCATCCGACGCTCCGCTAATTTCACTGGATAATTGTGAAGCTTGCTGTGACGCAATTGATACTTCTGCTTCTGTATCTTTCACAGATTGCGTTGCTGCGTTTGTATTATCAGCAGCAGAAGATGCTGTATTGGCGACTTCTTGGGCGGTAGAGGACATCTCTGTAATCGCCGTTACAATAGTTTCAACTTCAGCTTGTTGAATAGAAATTTGCTGGTGTGCTTTTTGGGCATTCTCTTTGCTGATTTCGCTTTGGTCAATAACTTGTATGCCTGCCTTTTTAGCAGCGTCTAATAACTCTCTAACGGTCTCCCTGAACTGATTAAATCCATTGCTTAAGTTGATAAGCTCGGCGTGAGAGTGGACGTTAATAGACTGCGTTAAATCTCCACCTTGACCGGCAAGTTCTGTCATGCGATCCGACACCATTTCCACAGGACGAATAATGCTTCGTGTAAAAAGCTGAATCAGCACAAGGGCTGCAATGGTAAGTACAACAGCAATGATAAAGGTGTTTGATAAAATGCTGGTGATTTCATCTGAAATCATCTCTGATACATTTGCCACGGGCTGCATAGCGGTATCAACGTTAATGCCTACCACTAACTCCCAACTAACACCGGCGCTTTCTATAATAATGGGCTGTACGACATACAAAAAGTTGCCTATGGTCGTAGTGACATCTTTCCCCGATGTATCTAATAACGCTTTGCTTTTATCAAACACACTACTAAACGGCTTAGCTAAACTATCTTCATGGTCCGTTGCCGCCGCTAAGAAGCCTTTATGGCTAACAATGTATACCTTAGCGTTGCCACCATATAACGATGCCTTAAGGTTACTGGCAAGTTGCTGAAGTATCGGTAGGTTTAAATCCGCGCCCACCACGCCTCTAAACCTTCCTTGTGCCACAACAGGCACGGCTAAACTTGTCATCAATTCGCTATAGCCGGGTCGTATTTCATAGTTATAAGGGTTAGAGGCGCAGGGTTTTAACGAATCTGCAGAACAGAGGTACCATTCAGCTGCTCTGAAGCCATACTCATCTAGCGTAGTGTCATGTTTTTCTTCGGCATCCTCAATAGGCTCCTGTGAAATGGCACCACTGTCTTCTTTTACAAAGTACACCTCAAATGTGCCTCGTCCGTCGACCGAATGAGAATAACCACTGGTAAATTGACTGTCGCGCCCATCAAATTGATTGTCTTCAAACTGTGCATATAGCGACGATACATCGGCCGCTGCAAGCGCATTTCCAACCATCGATTCTACCTGTTCACGTGTAAGTGGTGCTTGAATATCGCCTTCAATATTACTTTTTATTTGTGTAGCAATTGCCTTTGGGAACCGAAAATGACTTTTCAAACAGATTTCCTATTTGTGCGGCAATAGTATTTGCTCTAGAGCGAACGGTATCTTTAATTTGAGCAGAGACTTCGTCACTGACTTCATTAACAATCACCGATTCGGTTTTATTGAGTGAATAAATGCTCACGGCGATGTAGCAGGTAGACATAATGACAAAGAGTGCGCCGACAACAAGAAGCAATTTTAGCGATAAACTTTTCCCTTCAAAAAACATGGGCTACCCCGTACTAACGTAAAGATGTGAATGTGGTGTTGATTTAGAACGTAAACGTATATCCAACTGTAGCGAGTAGTTTGATATCGTCATCATAGTCTAAGTCGGTTTTTTCTAAGCCTAAACTGCAGGCCAAACCGAATAACTCAAAAGCCGCTTCCGCCTTTAAGTGAATATAGTCGTCATCATTAGTGTCCCAACTGTATATGTCGGGATCCAAGCTTGTGGAGCGATCTATCTGAAACGTTAGGTAGACACTATCGTTGAACTGATAGCCTTGAGAAAGCGCGACAATGTAATGCCGAGCGCCCACACCAAAATAGTCATCGGTGTACCAAACTTGAAGGCGAGTTTCATTATAATTGAGAGCAGCATAGAGCTCGGTATAGTTAAATTCACTGCTCTCATCACCACCTAAGTATAAATAGCGGGCAAAGCCTACATCGTACACCAAGCTTTCATTTAGGTTTCCTGTATGACCGGCATAAAAATCAACTTCGTAATCGGTACCTTGTCCATAATCTACACCTGATGCAAAACTTCCTGCATACCAACCCGAATCATTCCACCAATCTACCGAGCCTTGTAACGTGGCTTCGTCGTTAGTTTGAGACAAACCATTAAATAGATAGTCTGATACCAGTGTGGTGGTGATAGACACATCAGCATAACAAAATTGAGTGAAAGCGCAGCACAAGAGAGCTTGGACGGGCAAAGCAGTAAGTTTGCGCATAGGCGTACATATATAAGATTTTTACGAATCTAATAAGCGTAGATAACTAAACGGCTTTATGACAAGTTGAAGCAAAAGAATTTAAGAAATAGACAGATAAGCACATTGGCCTTGGTGGTCTAATAAAAAAGCCATCACGCGTCACAGGTGATGGCTTTTAGCATAAACCGAAAACGTTATAGTACTGAAACAAGTGCCTTTGCTAAGGTTTCAACGTTTTCTTGGTTAATACCTGCAATGTTTACGCGGCTAGAGTCAACGAAGTAAACGCTGTGTTTTTCACGAACTTCGCGAACTTGCTCAGGTGTAATACACAAGAATGAGAACATACCCTTTTGATCATTCACAAAACTGAAGTCCTTTGGCGAGCCGTTATCATGAAGGTTTTGCACAAGCATTGCGCGTAGAGACTTCATACGGTCGCGCATTTCATTTACTTCTGAAACCCACTCATTATTAAGCGTTTCATCTGATAGGATAATGTCAACGAGTGCGCCGCCATAGCTAGGTGGCATCGAGTAAATGCCGCGGGCAATTGACTGAATTTGTCCTTGCGCGATTTTACGGGTTGCGGTATCTGCAGTGATAATTGCCGCTAGGCCAACACGTTCACGGTAAAGACCAAAGTTTTTAGAGCATGATGCTGCCACAATAACTTCTGGCAGGTTTTCTACCAATAAACGCATGCCATAAGCATCTTCGTCCAAACCTTCACCAAAGCCTAGATAAGCAACGTCAATAAATGGCAGGAACTCACGTTCTTTAGCTACCGCCAACACTTCATCCCACTGCGCATTAGTCAAATCAGCACCCGTTGGGTTGTGACAACAACCGTGAAGCAACACGATGTCGCCTTTTTCAACATTGCGAAGGGTGTCCATCATGGCATCAAAGCGAATGCTGGCCGACGCTTTGTCGAAGTACGGATAGGTCTCAATCTGAAGACCGGCCGAACCGATAAGCGGGATGTGGTTAGCCCAAGTCGGGTCGCTTACCCATACCTTTGCGTTTTCATTACAGCGCGCAAGTAGTTCAGACAAAATACGTAGAGCTCCACAACCACCTGGCGCTTGAACCGCTGCTACACGATCAGATAATAAAACAGGGCTGCCTTTACCTAACAACAAAGACAACATGCCGTCGATAAAACCTTGGTTGCCTTGTGGCGTAATGTAGGTTTTGCTTTTCTCTGTGTCTAGAAGCACCTTCTGTGCTTTCGCAACACTTGAAAGAATAGGGGTATTACCTTGCTCATCTTTATATACGCCAACACCCAAATCGATTTTATTTGGGTTGGTATCTTCGCGATAAGCAGCTGACAGGCCAAGAATTGGATCTGGGGCGAGATGGGGTAATACTTCAAACACGATATGTCCTCACGTTGGTATGCAAATAATAGCAGGCAGGCATTATGCCACCGATGGTGGAAAAAACGACCCCTATTAGTTGAAAATATTTCAATTTAGCTAAGTGTAAAGCTGTAAACGAACAATTTATTTCAGCTATAGGCCATTAAAGTGTATTGACTTGTTCGCATCAATTATCGGTTATAACACGCGCTAATTGATTGACTATCTGAGTGTACAGAGGAGTAAGCCTTGATAACTTACAATGTGAAAGCGCGTGTTTCCTGTGCTTTACCGTGTTCGTCGAAGCGTCTTTCCAGCCAGGTTATTTGATTGTTCAAATCGACTAACAGTAAAGTGGATGTGCGCGTACCGTAGTTAGGCGTCTGAATAAAAATCGACGATAGTGCTTTTTCCCATTCGTAACCAATACCGGTATCGGGCAATGCGTCGTCTTCAGCTTTGTTATCTTGCGCTAACAATTCAAACAATGATTCATGGTCTATAAGTTTTGCATTGTTTACGTAGTGGTTAAGCGCTGTTACACCTTGAGTTACTTTTGGCCAGGGGGTGGCGATATCTGCATTTGAAAGCCCATACACGCCTTTTTTAATAGTGTGCGTGGTGTCGTTCACATTATTGTAGACACGCAATTTATTAATATTTCCAAACAGCAAATTGTAGCCGTTGTAGTGGTGCCTATTTTCACGTATCCGGCTAAGGTAATGCTCGCTATCGTTTTCCACTTTATTTTTTGATGTACTTGCGTTCAATGAAAGCCAGTTAGCAACGAGCTCTCCTCTAGATACCGCATTTTGCTTGAGGTTGTGCGGCTCTCTTACATTCGTTAATGCTGAAATCATCCCGTTACGCGTAACGCCCATCCATGTTCCTCCTGCTTCCAAATCGCGACCAGCGAGCATCGTGGGATGTGAATTCCAAAATTCAGAGGGGGCAGTAGGTCGAGCGTAAAACTCATCGCGATTTGCCGCGATGATAAGTGGGAAGTCGCGTCGCATTTTATTAGCGATAAACAAGATACACATAAAGGTCTCACTACTGAAAATACGCATACAAGCGCTAAAATGTTAACTAAATGTTTACAATGAAGAAACATCAATTATGATCGAGGATAAACACGTCATCTTGTGCCGCATCATTCGCCGCACCTTTCTCCGCATAATCGACAAATATTGCTACATCGATTATGCAGGGCAGTAGTAAGAGAATAACAATAATGAATACGGGTTCACAAACACAGTCACATCGTCGCCCTTTATCACAGGTAAATATTGGTAAATTGGTGTCTCGCAAATGGCCTCGATGGCTATCGCGATTTGCAACATGGCTACTTACTAAGCGGGGATGGGTTGTAGAAGGTGAGTTTATCAATGAACGAAAAGCTATTATTGCCGTGGCACCACATACGTCTAACTGGGACTTTTTCATTGGCTTATTTGTGGTTTTTTCATTTAGGTTAAACTTAAACTTTTTTGGTAAGCACACAATTTTCAAGCCGCCACTTGGAGCTGTCGTTCGCCGATTGGGGGGAATTCCCATCGAGCGCAGTAAGGCTCATGGTGTGGTTAGTGTTATCGCAACTCAAATTAAGCAAGCTGACGATATTATGCTTGCGTTGGCACCAGAGGGTACACGTAGTCCGATATTTCCTTGGAAAACGGGGTTTATGCATATTGCGCGTGAGGCTGAAATTCCCATTCAAGTTATTGGGATCGACTATGCTAAAAAGGCCATTGTACTGGGCCCGATTATTCAGAAAGTGACTAACATAGATGAACAAATGCAAACTATTTATGCGTTTTATGATACTGTTTGCGCAAAATATCCAAAAAATTGCATAACACGGTCGTAAGCCAATTCTATCGCAGAGATAATTGGCGCTAGTAAAGTCGTGATAACCCAAGTCGCTTTCATCATATTCGGAGCTTAACACGTGACAAAACAGGGATTTACAACCCGTCAGGTTCATGCTGATCGCATGTTAAACGCACCAGAGCACGGTGGTGTTCATACCAGTACTTCAAACTCAGTGTTGTTTGAATTTAAAGACGCACAGGGCATTATCGATGCGTTTCAAGGCAAACGTGCCGCACACGTATATTCCCGTTCATCTTCGCCTTCTGTCGCGGCACTACAAAATATGCTCAACGACCTTGAAGATGGGGTAGGGGCGCTGTGTTTTGCAACGGGGATGGCAGCTATTAGCAGTGCGCTTTTTGCACTAGTAAAGTCAGGCGATCACTTAATTGTCAGTCAATACTTGTTCGGTAATACCCGTAGCTTCTTTGAAACGATTCAGGACTTTGGTGTACAGGTTACGTTTACTGATGTTACTGATATTGAACACGTAAAAGCGGCTTATCAGCCCAATACTAAAGGCGTTTACACCGAAACAGTTGCTAACCCAGTCACCCAAGTTGCGGATTTACGTGGTATTGGTCAGTTCTGTGAAGAGAAAGGTATTCTGTTTATGGTGGATAACACCATGACACCACCGCCGCTGTTTTATGCAAAAGAGGTCAAAGCGTCGCTGATTTTTTGCTCGTTAACCAAATATATCGCCGGCCACGGTAATGTGTTAGGCGGTGCCGTTATTGATACTGGCGTGTTTGATTGGCAACAATTTACCAATATAAAGCCGGCTTATCAGGTTGACGATGTCTCTCAATGGGGGCTGACCCAGATTAAGAAAAAAGGGCTTCGTGACCTTGGGGCGACGCTTGCGCCACAATCGGCCAGCGCGATTGCGCTAGGAATGGAAACCCTCGAACTGCGTATGGCGCGTAGTCAGTACAATGCAATGCAATTAGCAACATTCTTAGACAATCACGCAAAAGTCGCTAAAGTGTTTTATCCTGGCTTAGCCGATCATCCACAGCACTTTACTGCCCGAGAGCACTTGAACAATGGCTATGGCGCTATTCTAAGTTTTGACTTAGTGGAAGGAGCCGACCCCGTTGCATTTCTTAATCAGATGGAGCTTGTAATCTGTGCGACCCACTTAGGGGATAATCGTACTTTGGCATTGCCGGTAGCACCAACGATCTATTTTGAGAACACGGCACAGGAACGTCAAAAAATGGGTATTTCTGATTCAATGCTGCGACTTTCTGTGGGTATTGAAGATACCGCTGATTTAATAGCCGACTTTGATAGAGCGTTAGCCTCATTGTAAAAAATAAAAAAGGGGCGTATGCCTAATGCCGATCAGTTAAGAAAAGTTTTAGCGATCGGTTGACCGATCTTTTATAGATGTAAAAATCCGATGAGCATTTGCCATCGGATTTTTTTAT